>JBGSUK010000005.1:0-84821 GCA_041753455.1 Anaerolineae bacterium
GCATTGGTCGCAGGTGGTGATCCGGTTGATTTGAACGCCACCGTTGGCAGCAACACCGTCGTGATTGGCTATCGTGATGAAGCCCAACTGGTGAATGAAGTCGTCTGGACAGTGGCATGGATTGGCTCGAATGACGGCGACGACCTGCTCGAAGAAGGCGAACTGGCCGAAATTACGGTTGACCTCGCTACCTTGACCCCCCGCCTACAAGCGAACACGGCCTTCACCATCGAAATCAAGCCACCCAAGGGCGCTGTCATCAACGTGAGCCGCACCACCCCCGCCGCCATCGAAGCAGTCATGGAACTGTCATAAGCCTGACCTAACCGAATTGTCCCAGAGGGTTGGGGAAACCCCGACCCTCTGTTCTCTCGACAATAAGTATCCTGTTCTTCCAGATTAACTAATTCCCGAATGCCTTCAGAATCTTCCCCCGAGTTCTGGAGGCGTTTTTCCATTTCCGCCAGAATCAATACCACAGAAATCTTGTGTCACATTTTGCAACTGTGGGTATAATCTCCCCTGATAATCAAATGACGATTTGAATAATACATCCCCCTGACTGCAATTTCTCAATGCAGCCAGTCTTTACGCTAGAGAATTCTAATAGGAGAAAAGGAATCCCCATGAGTTATCAAATTCGCAAGGCAGCAGTCATCGGCTCTGGTACGATGGGTGGTGGGATTGCGGCGCTTTTAGCAAGTGTCGGCATCCCGGTACTGCTGCTCGACATCCCCGCCCCGGATACCAAGCCCGGTGACGCCCCCGCGAAACGCAATGCAATTGTGAATGGCAATCTCAATAATTTGATCAAAGGCAAACCCGCCCAATTCTTTAAGGCCGCCGATGCCGAATTGGTCTCAATCGGCAACACCGAGGACGATCTCGCAAAACTAGCCGATGCCGATTGGGTGGTCGAAGTCATCATTGAAAAACTGCCAATCAAGCAGGATTTGATGGCGCGGATAGATGCCGTGCGTAAACCCGGCTCAATCATCACAACCAACACCTCTGGCCTAAGCATTGCCGCCATTTGTCAGGGTCGCAGTGATGATTTCCGCCGCCATTTCCTCGGTACACACTTTTTCAATCCACCCCGCTATCTAAGATTACTAGAAATCATCCCGCATCCCGAAACCGAACCGGCCCTTGTGGATTTTATGTTCAAATTCGGCTCGGAGCGCCTCGGCAAGGGTTGTGTGTTATGCAAAGACACGCCCAATTTCATCGCCAACCGCTTTATCAGTATTATTGGGAGTGTCGGCATCAACTATGCGCTGGACAATGGCTACACGGTGGATGAAGTGGACGCCATCACCGGCCCGCTAATCGGACATCCCAAAACAGCCACCTTCCGTCTACAAGATTTGGTCGGGATTGATGTTAGTGTCTATGTGGCGCGTAATCTATATGACGCCGTGCCGGATGATGCTTGGCGTGATGTGCTGCACCACGAAAAAGGCGATCAATTGTTTGACTGGTTGATGAGCAATAAGTTCTTGGGGCGCAAAACCAAACAGGGCTTCTATAAAACCGTCACCGTCAAAGGTGAACGAGTTCACATGCCGCTGAATTTGCAGACGATGGAATATGAAGAACCGCAAAAAGTTCGGTTTGAGAGTGTCGGCAAACACCGCAAAATCGAAAACACTGGCGCACGCATCAAGGCCATGATTAATGAAGACGACCGCGCTGGGCAATATCTGTGGCATCTGCACGCCGCACTATTCACCTACGCCTCGCTGAAATTGGGTGAGATTGCCAACACGATTGTGGATATTGATAATGCCAACAAATGGGGCTTTGCCCACGAACTTGGCCCATTTGAAATCTGGGATGCGGTTGGCGTGGCAGAAACCCTACCCCGTCTAGCCACCAGCGGCTATGAGGTTGCAGGCTGGGTGCATGAGATGGTGGACAGTGGACACCCTACCTTCTATCAACACAATGATAAGGGCGTCGTCGTCGGTTTTTATGACCCTGCCAAGAAGGGTTACGTCGCGCTCAAAGAAGATAAGCGGGTGATTATTATCAACACCCTCCGCGCCGAAGGTAAAGAAGTCGAACGGCTAGAAGGTGCAAGTCTGCTGGATATGGGTGATGGGGTCGGCCTGCTGGAATTCCACAGCAAGATGAATGCCATTGATACCGACATCCTTGAAATGGTAGATAAAGCTCTACGCCGCCTAAACAACGATTTTGATGGTCTAGTCATCAGCAATCAGGGTGATAACTTCTCGGTCGGCGCGAATCTCATGATGGTTGTCATGGGTGTCCATAGTGAACAGTGGGATCAACTCGATTACGGTGTGCGCTCGGCCCAAACCCTCTATCAAATGCTGCGTTATGCTCCCAAACCTGTTGTGACGGCTCCCTTTGGTATGACATTAGGTGGCGGCACCGAAATCACGATGGCGGGTGCGCGGATTGTGGCGCACAGCGAATTGTATATGGGGCTGGTTGAATTTGGCGTCGGCCTGATTCCCGGCTGGGGCGGCTGCAAAGAACTGATGCGCCGTGTCATTAATCCGGTCATGGAATCTAGCCCGAATGCTGATGTTCTGCCCCACCTACAAAAAGTATTTGAGCAAATCGCACTGGCAAAGGTCTCCGAAAGTGCGATGCAGGCCCGCGAAATGGGTTTCCTGCTCCCCGGTGACCGCATCGTCATGAACCGCGATCATTTGCTGGCGGAGGCCAAACGGGAAGTCCTGCACATGATTCCCAACTATGTGCCGCTGCGCTCTGGCAAGATTTGGGCCGCCGGACGTGATGCACTTTCCGCCTTAGAGGTCGGGGCGTGGATGCTGCGTGAAGGCAACTATGCCACCGAACATGATGTGGTGGTCGCCAACAAACTGGCCTATATCCTGACGGGTGGTGGTCTCAGCGAGCCGCAGTGGGTAGATGAACAGTACATCCTCGATCTGGAACGCGAAGCCATTCTCTCGTTGATGCACGAGGAAAAGACATTGGCGCGTATTCAATATATGCTGGAGAACGGCTCCCCGCTCCGCAATTAACTCGAATATTTCAAAAGGGCGGTCTTAAACCAAGGCCGTCCTTTTTTATCCCTGATGCTGGCGCTGGGCAATGGCCGAAAATAATGATAGAACAATTAAAGGCCCCATACAAAATAGGATGGTCAGCGAATTGGCATCCATAAAATGACTCCATCATAAGCCCGATATTTGTCATTATGACGACAGAAAAGTATGCTGGGTTCCCACCAACCCGGTATTATTTTTGCCATGTGTCTCTTTACGAAGGAATCTGTCCATAAATGCGTCGTGCCCAATTTATCCCGGTGATCGCTCTGCTACTGCTGCATTTTTTCATTCGCGCACACAACATTCTGAGTCTTGAAGCCTATCTGGATGAGGGCTTTCATATTTCACGTGGTGCATTTGTGTGGGATTTTAATGTGAATCCGGGGCGCATCTCCGAAGGCAAAATGCTGCTGTATTATTGGTTGGGCATTTTTGAAGCACCCCCTACCCAAGCCCTAGCGCCTGCCCGTCTGGGGATGGGCCTGTTTTCATTGTTGAGTGGGGCGACCATCTTTTTATTGGGACGATGGTTGGTTAATTACAAAACGGGCCTTGTGGCGCTCGGCATGTACGCCATCTTTCCGTTTGCCGTATTTCTAGAACGAATGGCAATGTCTGACCCCTTTGCCTCGACTATCGCGGTTGTTACCGTCTGGCGTGGTCTCGTATTTGCCAAACACCCCAGCCGAAAACAAGCGGTAGTCATGGGGGTTTTGATGGCGGCGGTTACGATGGCAAAACTGACAATGGGGTTGGTTCCGGCCCTGCCAATCGCTGCTTCGTTGATTTATTGGCGCTGGGAGCAAGGTCATTTTGTTAAGCAAAGTTGGGCTTGGGTCAAAACATATTTTGTCCCCTTGGCAATTGCTGGCTTTGTGGCCCTGTTGCTGTGGTCGCCGATTTTGATTCCGGCCTATGTTCACCGCCATGACGAGCCGCCATTTCAGATTGTTGATAACTTCAACATCAAAACGACCAATGCCAATGAACACAGTTTGGACGAATATTTTTGGGCGGTGGTGCCGATCGTGAGTGAATTTTTGACCCGCGAATTGATGCTGGTCGGGTTATTGGCGGCAGGGTATTGGATCGGGGTTGGCAGGGTCAACCCGCAGCAGCTTCGGCATGGGGTGTATATCACCGGGTGGTTGCTGGCCTTAGCAATGCCCTCATTGTACGCCGCGACCATCATCACGTCGCGCTATTTTATGCCGCTTTCCGCCCCGTTTGTACTCCTGATTGCCTACATATTGGTCAGCCTGTGGGAGGGGAAATATTTCACCCCCGTCGTGCGTATGGGTGTGGCCGGGGTCGCTGCGTTTTGGATTGTGACCTTCGCCTATCCATTTTTGCGCGATACCCTCAATGACCCTCAAGCCCTCCCATTGTCGGGCACAAGTTCAATCGAATATCTCAGCGGGTATGTTTCAGGCGATATTGCCATTCAGCAGGCAGGCGCAGCACTTGATAAACTCAATCCACCTCCAGAGCGAATTTATGCCAATTGGAGTGTCTGCCCCATGCTTTACCTCTATACCGAGCAACAATTGACCTGTCTTGACCGCAATCGGAATATAAGCGGCTTGACGCAGCATCTCAATGATGAAATGCCCGATTGTGGTGAGTCTATTTTTGTGGTCAGCGGCTATCCTGATTCCGTGTTAAATGTTCATGGGGTGGGATGGGAATTTATCACCAGTTTTCAACGCGCACGGGTAGACCGTCCGGTGAGAATCTACCGGGCCACATGGAAAGACCGGTGTATGTCTCAATAAAGGGGGCGGCGCACATATTTGAGGGCATTCGACAGCATGGGCACCCAAAGTGCATAGACACACAGAAACAAAAAGATGGACTGGCAAAAAGCGAGTAGATAGGGATTACCAAACGACAAAAAGACCATCAGATTAAAGCCACCTGCCACCACAGCCAGATTAAAAGCCGACCACGCGATAGCCAATAGGCTTGCCAAAATCGGGTTTTTCCAACGCAGTGCCATTACCACACCGACCGCCGCCGAGGGAAAGCTAAAACTTAGCACCAAGAACACGAATATCATGCTCACAATCGCCAACCACACGATTTCGCCAACACTCGGCGCGATGATTTGCTCCGGCACAGCCCGATAGAAACCACTCATGGCCTCGATTGCCGCTTCATAGCGTATTCCCAAATAGACTGTTCCCACCGTGACCATCGGCATAAATCCGACGCCAACTGCTATGAGTAGACGTAACCGTGACAACGCCGCCAACATATACCCGGTCGCAAGTGTTTCGTCTGAAAGGGATGTGAGGTAGAGCAGTTGAAATTGATCGCTTCTCAAATCGCGTTGAGTCATCAGTGTAGTAATTGGGGCAATCAGCACTGGCCCTGCTAACACCATACTCCACCCACCCAACAATATCCATTGTAGATAGATTTCCGGTACATGCAGCAAGGCCCATACGCTAAACCCTAATGTGATAAGGCCCAAACCAAAAGCCAGCCAAAAACTGAGGCGCGGGGAGGGCCACTGTGATTGGCGGTTGATGCGGCGGGCAATCGGATTATGGGTAAAGGTTGCAAGCGTGTATTTTGCCACTACCATATCCTGTCTACTGAATAGCATGACAAGCGTACCCGCCACGTTGAATTTTCGCACCCTCAAAGTGTGCTATAAACTAAGTAGAGGTCTTATTTTTTCCGATTGCTACCTTTCTGAAGGGAAATCTTCATGAAAAAAAGCCAATGGTTTTTTGTGGTACTCCTAACAAGCCTGCTCCTTATTGCAGTGCCCATGGTGGTTGGGCAGGAAGGCAGCAGCAATATTTCTGCGCCGAAAGTGATTGACACCAATCCGCTTCCCGGCGAAGAATTATTACTCGATAGCTCCGTCACCTTCACATTTGATCGAGTGATGGACACGACAGCGGCTGAGAATGTGTTTTCAGTCGAACCCGTTTTGGAAGGTGGCACATTTGTATGGGCAGACAGTGCCCGCACGTTGACCTATACACCTCCTACTAGCGGTTATGCCCGCGATACGGTGTACACCTTTAACCTATTTGCGGTAGGTGGCGATCAGCGGGTGATGGATGAACCCTACGAACTGAAATTGACGACAGTGGGCTATATCGAGATTTCGGATGTGCTGCCCGCCCCAAATTCATCTGAAATTGAGGCCGATGCCACCATCACTCTAATATTTAGCCGTCCGATTGTGCCGCTGGTGAGTATTGCCGACCAAGCCAACCTGCCGATGCCGATTACCCTCGAACCTGCGGCGGAGGGCAAAGGCGAGTGGCTGAATACCTCCATTTATATCTTCCAGCCCGATCCTCCTCTGCGTGGTGGCACAACCTACACGGTCACGGTCAACGCCGGATTAGAGGGCGTGAATGGCGCGATCCTGAATGAACCCTATGTCTATAGTTTCACGACCCAAGTCCCCGAAGTTGAATATATCTCGCCGCGTAACTCAACTTCGAGTTATGGTTCCAACCGCAATCAAGATTTGCCTCTGATGCCGCTTGAGCCTGAGTTTGTGGTGGGATTCACTCAACCGATGGACCCGACCACACAGGACGGTATTCGCATTGAAGGACTGCAAGTTCCGGCGCTAGAATATGAGTGGAGCGAGGATCATCTGTCGGTTGTCGTGACCACCAGCGGCCCGTTGCAACTCGACTCGCTGTACGACATCATCGTAGATTCGACCATCATCCGCAGTGACAGCGGCGCGGCTATCCGTGAAAACTATCTTGAGAGTTTCATCACCGTACCTTACCCCTCCATCATCCGTACCTATCCTGAAAATGGTGCGGAGGGGTCAGACCCCTATGGCGGGATGCGGGTTTATTTCAGCGCCCCGATTGATCAAGACACCCTAGAGGGCAAATTTACGATCGAACCAGCGCCTTGGCGTGAATTTGAAACCTACTACTACACCTATGACAACAGCTATGCCCTGTATTTTGACACCGAGCCTAGCACCGATTATACGGTAACGATTGCCCCCGGCATCGCCGACCCCTATGGCAATGTCATCAACGAAACTACCGTGATTCAATATCGTACAGCGCCCTATTCACCGGAACTTACGCTCAATACACCCGGTTTTGTCGGCCTTTACAATGCCTACCTGCCCCAAACACGGTTGTTTATCACCCATCGCAATATCGAACGGTTAGAGATGCAGCTTTATGGGATTGATGAGTTTACCTTAGCCGCGCTGACCGGTCCGAACGGGTGGGAGATGCGCCAAGATTACACGCCCGACCCCGCTTACCTACTGCGTTCGTGGCAATTTGAAGTGGAATCTCAGCTAAATCAGCGCCGTTATGATTTGGCTCTACTCTCGTTACAGGGTGCAAGCGGGGTTGAAAACATTGCCTGCGTCGGTGCGCCGGAAACCCGACTCAATATTGGATTCCTAGCACGGGTCAGTGCCGATGACCCCACCCCGCTACGGGTACGCTCCGAACCCAATCTGGGCGGTTCGATAGTGACTGAATATGTACCCGGCACGGAGATTGTTATTGAAGGCGGGCCGATTTGCGCCGACGGCTACTTATGGTGGCAAATTTTGAATCCCGCCGATGGGGTAACGGGCTGGATGGCTGAGGGCAATACCAATGTCTATTTCATCGAACCCGTCAACACACCATCACCCGTCGCATCAGCAAACGCCGATCAGTTACCGCCTTTGCCGCCGGGGGTCTACTATCTACGGGTCGAATCGCCGCAAACCCGCGATTTGCAGTATGACCCCAGCCGCCATGTGATGGTGGTCGCGACCGCCAACATCACCATGAAATTCACCCCCAAACAGGCGATAGCATGGGTCACGGATATGGGCAGTGGGCAACCAGTGGCAGGCGTTCCCGTCGTATTCTACTCGGTCAATCCCGCCACCAGTGCTTTTGATGAAATTGGCATCGCGACGACTGATGCCGATGGGCTTGCCCGGATCAATATCCCCCGTCTGCAAGACCTCTATCAAACCATTTACTCGGTGATTGATGCACCGGGCCATTTTGGTTATGTCATCAGCGATTTTTCCAACGGAGTGGAGCCGTGGTCATTTGGCTTGAGTGGCAACTACCAGCCCAGCCAGATGAGCGTCTACCTGAATACGGATCGTCCGCTCTATCGTCCCGGTCAGCCCGTCTATTTCCGGGGCGTTATCCGTGACCGCGACGACGTAACCTATACCCTGCCCGATGGCATTGGCAGCGTTCCCGTCAAGGTGTACGACAATCAATCACAAATCATCTACGAGACCGAAGCCGGTCTTACCGAATTTGGCACCTTCTCCGGTCAATTCGATTTGGATGATGGGGCAAGCCTCGGCTACTATCGCATCGCCGTCGAATTTAACCCCGAAGACCCACGTTTTAGCTATAACAGTAATTTCAGCATTGGCTTCAACGTGGCGGAATATCGCGCCCCCGAATTCCAGACAACCGTAACACCCGCCGCCAGTGCAGTGGCACAGGGCGAGATCATTCAGGTCGAAGTCGAAAGCCGCTATTTCTTTGGTGCGCCTGTCTCAAATGCAGAAGTGAAATGGGCCGTCGTGGGCGAAAACTACTATTTCCCCTATGACGGGCCGGGTCGCTGGCAGTTTATTGACTACAGCTTCGATGAGGGCGCACGCGAATATTACAGCCAAGAGAAAGAGCAAATTGCCAACGGTGAAGGCACGACCGACGATCAAGGCCGTTTCATGATCGAACTGCCTGCCGATTTGGGCGAAAAGACCCAGAGCCAAGCCTATACTCTAGAGGCAGTCATCACCGATGAAAGTGACCAAGCCGTCGCGGGGCGCACCCAGATTATTGTTCATCAGGGGCGGGTCTATGTCGGCCTGTCACCGGATGAATATGTCGCCACTGCGGGGGACGAAACGGGCTTCCAAGTCCTAACTGTTGATTGGGACAGCGAACCCGTCGCCGGACAGGTGGTGGATTACAAGGTTGTCGAGCGCCACTGGTCGAGTGTGCAAGAAAAAGATTCACGCGGGCAGACCGTTTGGACATACGAGGTCGAAGAAATCGAGGCCGACAGTGGCAGCGTTACCACTGATGCCAATGGCCTAGCGCATGTTGCGTTTGTCCCCCCGAACGGTGGCGTATTTAAGATTTACGCCGTCACCAATGACGTTGATGGCAACCGTGTCAACAGCAGCGCCTATATGTGGGTGGCGGGGTCGGATTATGTGCCTTGGCGTCAGCAGAATAGCAACCGCATTGACCTGATTTCGGATAAAGACAATTACAAAGTGGATGAGGTTGCGGAAATTCTGATTGCCAGCCCCTTCCAAGGCGAAGCGGTGGCCCTTGTGACCGTCGAGCGCGGCGACATTTTGCAAACTGAAGTCGTCCGCATGGACACCAATTCGTATGTCTACCGCTTGCCCATCACCGAAAATTTTGCGCCCAATATCTATGTCTCGGTAATTGTGGTCAAGGGCCTTGATGAAAACACGCCCTATACCCAATTCCGCGCTGGCTTGATTCAACTGGGTGTCGAAACCGAACGCCTTGCCATGAATGTCGAAATCACGCCTGATCTACCTGAAGGCGCGACCGCCGGGCCGGGTGACACCGTGACCCTAAACGTCAAGACTACCGATTGGCAGGGCAACCCCGTCAGCGCGGAAGTCGGGGTCGGCGTGACCGATTTGGCTGTTTTGAGTATTGCCGCCCCCAATTCCGGCCTGTTGATGCAGCATTTCTACGGCGAACAGGGCCTTAGCATTCGCACCTCAACTACGTTGACTGTCTCGGTGGATCAATTGACCCAAGAAATCATTGATACCATTAAAGGCGGTGGCGGCGGTGGTGATGACGCGGGGATTTTTGAAGTCCGTCAAGAATTTGTGGATACGCCCCTATGGAATCCCACTGTTGTGACGGATGCCAATGGCGAGGCCCAAATCGAAGTGACCCTGCCCGATAATCTAACCACATGGCGCATTGATGCACGTGGGGTAACCAGTGGCGAAAACGGCCCGATGTTAGTGGGGCAGGTGTTGGAAGATTTTATCAGCACCAAGCCGCTGCTCGTCCGACCCGTGACGCCGCGCTTCATGGTCGTGGGTGATAAATTGACCCTCGGCGTGATTGTCAACAACAATACCCAACAGGATCAAGAAGTCGAAGTGTTGATGCAGGGGACAGGCTTCAATGTTTTGGAAGATACCCCCCTCACCAACCTTGTGACTATTCCGGCGGGTGGACGGGTGCGAGTAGATTGGCCTGTGCAAGTTTTGGATGTCAGTAATGTGGACGTGACCTTCGCGGCCCGTACCACCGATGGCAGCCTGAGTGATGCCAGCAAACCGCCTATCGGTCAGGGTGATGACCGTCTGCTGCCCGTCTACAAATATGTCGTGCCGGAAAATGTGGGCACGGCGGGTACACTCGAAGGCCCCGACGCCCTCAGTTTTACCGAAGTGATTGCCCTACCGGAGCGTATTGACACCGAACAAGGCCAACTGGACATTCGCCTAGACCGTTCATTGGCTGGCCCGATGCTTGACGGCTTGGACTATCTGCGTAACTACCCCTATCAATGTGTCGAACAGACCATTAGCAAATTTCTGCCCAATGTCATGACCATGCGGGCGCTGGTATCACTCAATCAATCCAATCCGGAATTGGAAGAGAATTTACAGACGCAGGTCAATTATGGTCTGCAACGACTGTATGCCGAACAAAAATATAACGGCGGTTGGGGCTGGTTCCCGCGTGACGATTCCAATCCGCTGACAACGGCCTATGCTCTGATTGCATTGGTCGAAGCCCAAAACAGCGGCTTCACGGTGGATGAGACGGTCATTAATCGGGCCAAGAATTTCCTGCGCGACTACCTGTTGCTCTCCGACCAAGACGTTATGGCCCAAACCGCCGAAAGCTGGCAGTTAAATCGCCGCGCCTTCATTCTTTATGCCTTTACACGGGCGGGTGAAGGCAATGCCTCGCGTCTGTCCCGCCTCTATGATTTGCGTGAACGGCTGAATCTCGATGCCAAAGCCTTCCTTGCCATGTCTATGATGACGCTCGACCCCGCCGACCCGCGCATCGAAACTTTGATGAGCGACTTCACCAATGCCGCCACCCTCAGCGCGACGGGTACACATTGGGAAGACCGCCCTGATTATTACAATTGGACAACCAACACCCGCACCACTGCGCTCATTCTAATGGCGATGGTGATGCACAACCCCTCCAACGATTTGTTACCGGGGGCAGTGCGCTGGATGATGGTTGCTCGAAAAGCTGATGCGTGGGAAACCACTCAGGAAACGGCATGGGCAGTCATGTCCCTGACGAATTGGATGGTGACGACTGGTGAACTCAATCCCGACTACACCTTCAATGTCCGCCTGAATGATGGCCTGTTGGAAATCCCTGATAATACGGCCTCACCGGAAAACGCCAAAGAACATGAGGTATTGTCGGTAGCCGTTGCTGAATTGCTCACCGATGAAGCCAACCGCCTGACACTCATCAAAGATGAAGGGCCGGGGAATCTGTATTACACTGCCCAATTGCGGACATTCTTGGATGTGCCATCCGTCGAACCTGCCTCACGTGGCATCATCATCGAGCGCCGCTACTATCGTGCCAACGACCCCGACAAAACGCCAATTACCAGCGCACAGGTGGGTGAAGAAATCGTGGTGGAACTGACTATCATCGCCCCGCGTAATCTGCATTATGTGGTCATCGAAGACCCCATCCCCGCTGGATCGGACGCGGTTGACCCGAACCTGCTGACGACCAGCCTTTTCGCCGAGCAGCCATTGTTGAGTCGCGAAGACCCATTGAGTCGTGGTTGGGGTTGGTGGTGGTTCTCCCAGACCGAGTTCCGTGATGAAAAGGTTGTGATGTACGCCACCTATCTGCCGCCGGGGACGTACACCTACAGCTATTCCCTGCGGATGGGCTTGGCTGGTGAATATAATGTGATCCCGCCGACGGGTTTTGAATTCTACTTCCCGGAGGTGTATGGACGGGGCGCGGGTCTGCTGTTTACGATTGAAGCGGCTGACCCCAACGAGTAGAAGCCATTTCGGTAATCCAACCAAATAAGCAGTACACTATGTAGCAGAGCCACCCAACTCTGCTACATTTATTTCTATAGGTTAAATGTTCTTCGCAATCACACTTTGCTGTGAGGAGTAAAAAAGGAGCGCCAGCCAATTTTGTAAAGAGCGACGTAATCAAAAGTAAGTAATCTCTTCTCTTTTGGATTTGTACGCACTCTAAATTCAACATTCTCCATGTCTTCATTTAGCGTAAAATCAAGATAGATTCTTTCATAGTGGTTTTTATGTGCGAAATCCGAGCTTTTTAATGGCTTTTCAATGTAGGTTTTTCCGCCTCCATAAGCTACATCGAGTATTCCTAGATTGTGATCCCCCCAATTTTCATCAATTTTCAGAGAGAAAATCGCTCTATATTGGCCTTTCTCAAGTGAGGGAATATACGGCCCATAGATTCCTTGTCCACCTGCATCTTGAAGTGCTATTTCCCATGCTCCTCCTTCTACCACATGCCCAACTTCACAGTGCATATTCCGTAGAATGGGATTATTAACTCTCCACTTGCCAATATTCCGACCAAGCTTCAACCTAAATCGATATGACCGTAGAAGAGCAGATATCAAAACGCCCATAATAATGACCATAAATAGTGGGATCGAAATAGGTGTCAAAAGGAAATCAATGACACCCAAAGCAGATGCTAGATAGAGTCCCGACATGAGAATAGGGGCAAGCAAGCAGAGGGCCAGAAGTATAACAAGCCGCCGCTGGTTACGACGAAACTGATGAAGTCGTTTGCTAAGGGATTCTGGGTGTGGAAGTTTCTGCGCTATCTCTAAAAGCCCACCAAGAGTGCCTACAACAGTGATGAAAATGGCCGACCATCCCAAAGGGTCACCAAGCTGGCCTATCCCTAATACTGTGGCGAATAATTTTACCGCGATTGTCACAAAAGCTACGGAGAGGAAGGCTAGAAATAGTTGAGACCATTTCACCACAACAGAACCTCCTAAAAAAACACGCCAGAGAACAACATGATTATAGGTGGTTTTACTGGAAAATGTTTTACTTGTACTGGCCTCTCAAATGATACTCACTACGGCGAGTAGTCAAGGCCTATGATTAAACAAATCTTGAATTATGCTTCCGATAATTTCTAAATGCAGGTCACCAATATGCCCATACACTTTACCAATTATCTTCAAACCAAAACTACCACCGAAAGCGTAACCGTGGTTACGAATTCAACTTTGGCACATATAAATAGAATTTATGATCCAATATTTGGGGCAAATTTTAGGGAAGGTGATCAATCATCCCTCCCACAATCCTATCTATTCTGGCGATTCTGAGAAATGAGGTTTGAACATTATCTGCTCAACTCTCATGGCTTCTTTAGCACGAATTGACCCTGATATTTCTAGACTAGACTTCACCCAAATACGCTTTGCGGACAGTCTCGTTTTGTTGCAGCGATTTGGCATCATCCGCTAGGGTAATCATACCAGTCTGCATCACATAGCCCCGATTGGCAACATCCAACGCCATCAATGCGTTTTGCTCAACCAACAAAATTGTCGTGCCTTGTTGATTCAAATAGGTGATGATGCGGAAAATGTCGCGCACCAACAGCGGGGCAAGACCCATTGAAGGCTCATCTAGCAGCAAAATACGCGGGCGGCCCATCATCGCACGGCCCATTGCAAGCATTTGCTGTTCCCCACCCGAAAGCGTCCCACCAAGTTGTTTTTCACGTTCCTTAAGGCGTGGGAAGGTGGCATACACAAATTCTAGGTCTTGCGCGATGCCTTCTTGATCGCCGCGTGTAAATGCCCCCATGTCTAAGTTTTCGCGCACCGATAGGCGTTTAAAAATCTTGCGACCTTCAGGCGATTGACCCACCCCGCGCTCCACAATTTCATGCGGACGCAACCGGGTGATGTCTTCATCATACAAAAATACTTTACCAGAAGCGGCGGGGACAATTCCGCAAATGGTGTTCAGGGTCGTCGTCTTGCCTGCGCCATTCCCCCCAATCAGGGTCACAATTTCGCCTTCATCAACCGTCAGCGAAATGCCTTTGAGGGCGTGGATTTTGCCGTAATAGGTATGCAGGTCTTTGACTTCTAAGAGTGCCATAATTCATCAATTCTCTTTTCCGGGCAGTCTAATTGTCTAATTCTTCTGGCGGCTTGCCCAAATAGGCTTCAATCACCAGTGGGTCGCGCTGCACTTCGATGGGTGTCCCTTCCGAAATTTTGCGCCCATAATCCAAAACCGACACCTGATCCGAAATATCCATGACCAAACTCATATCGTGTTCGATCAGGAAAATGGTCAACCCGCGTTCATCCCGTAGACGGCGGATAAAGTGCATCATATCTTCCGTCTCTTGCGGGTTCATGCCTGCGGCGGGTTCATCGAGCAGCAGCAAAACCGGATCACTGGCAAGGGCGCGTGCGATTTCTAGCCGTCGCTGAGCGCCATATGAAAGATTGGTCGCCGCGAAGTCTCCCATGCCGCCGAGGTCAATAAATTCGAGCAAATCCAACGCCTTGACCAGCGCCATTTCTTCTTCGTACCGATTTTTGCCATGCCGTAACGCACCGCCAACCGGGCCAGCCCCAAGTCGGGTGTGCATCCCTGCTAGAATGTTTTCGAGCGCAGTCATCCCATGAAAAAGATGGATATTTTGATAGGTGCGGGCAATCCCAAGCGCGATAATTTCATCGGTACGCAGACCTGCGATATTGTGCCCCATGAAATAAATCGCCCCGAAATCTGGCGTATAGAATCCGGTTACATTATTAAAGAAGGTGGTTTTGCCTGCCCCGTTCGGCCCAATCAAACTGGCGATCATGCCTTTTTGGATTTGCAGGCTAACGTTATTGACCGCTGTAAGTCCACCAAACCGTTTGGTGACATCACGGACATCCAATACCAGATCGTCGCTGAAGGATTTTTTAGTCACCTGCCACCTCCTCACGCTGGACTTCTTCAGGTTTGGGTTTGGCACTGGCTCGAAGTTTCCGTGCCCGTTCTTCCAATGAAGCCAACGGCGCAGGCATCAACCCCGCCGGACGTACCAGCATCATGACCACTAGCAACGCCCCGAACGTCAAATAGCGATATTCTTCAAGGGCACGAAGCATTTGTGGCAAGCCGACCAATACAATCGTCCCGACAATCACGCCGGGGATACTGCCAACCCCGCCGATGATCACCAGTGCCAACACATTAATCGAAATCCCTAACGAGAAGTCAGCCGGGAAAATATTATTCTGGCGAGCCGCGAACAGCAATCCCGCCATTCCGGCGAAACTTGCCCCAATCGCAAAGGCCAACAGTTTAGAATTGACCAAGTTGATGCCCTGCGCTTGGGCGATGTCTTCATCACTTCGGATAGCCGTCCATGTACGTCCCAAACGTGAGGCACGTAGCCGAGTCGAAAAGACCGCGATTAGACCTGCCCCTACCAGCGCCAGATAGAGTAAAATCATATTTTGTTCGGCGGTAGTTGGATTCCCCGCGACGGGGTCATGGATATTGTTCGCCCCAAACGGCCCACCGGTAAGGTTTTCCAAGTTTTCGAGGCTGATACTGATAATTTCCCCAAAGCCGAGCGTCACGATAGCCAAATAGTCGCTTCGCAGGCGCAGCACCGGAAAACCGAGCAGAAGCCCCGTTGTCGCGGAGGCAAAAACTGCCAAAATCAACCCGATAAAAAACGGTGATGCTCGTTCAACGTCATCAAAAACGCCGACCGCTTTGAGAATATAGGTAGAACCGAACGCCACAATCACCGCGATGAGCACTAGAAGCAGCGAAATTAGCGGTGGGGGTTGGTCTTTCCACAGGCGGGCCATATGCTGTGTTGATGAGGTGGATGCTTTGGTGGTTGATCGTTTGGATCGTAGCCAGACATTTGCCAACGCAAAAATGACCAGCGGCACTACCACAATCGCGGTTGCCAATGTAAAGGCGAGGTCGTTGGCGTGGTCAATAGTGAGGCGCTGGCGGTTGGATTCGACCAACGCATAGACATACGCCCCCATCGCAAAAAACGCGACATAGCCGAGGTCAAGTAGGCCCGCATAACCGACCACGATATTGAGACCCAAGCCCAACATGGCATAAATGGCAACTTGCAGCATGACGCCTGTCTGATATTGATCCATAAACAGCGGAGTTGCCATGACCAGTGCAAGGCCCGTATTGATAACAAACGTGGATTCAAACTGCTCGGCGGTTAGGCTTCCCCGCACGGCGTTGATCGTTAGCAAAACAGCGAGTGCAAACGCCGCCGCCAAACTAGCACTTCGCTCGGTTTCAAAAATCCCAAGATGGATAGTCGGCTCAATAAAATAGACCTCATTAGCTTGGATACGCCACATCGCCAGCAAGAAAACCACCCAGATCGGAATGAGGATGATGAGCAGTTGCAGCAGATAGGGCAGGCGGTAGGCTTTATAGCGTGTGCTTCGCATGGCTAACATCAGCGCGATAATTACCAAGAAACCGGCCATAAGCTGGAAATTTTGTGCCGCACGTGGGCCAAACCCCAAGTCGGTCAAATCCAAAATCGCACTGTCTTTAATGTCTTCACCGCGTATATCACGCCAAAATGAGGTGTCATAACTCATGCTGACGCTGACGAACAAAAACAGGAAAAACAATATCGGCAAAAGTAAACGTAACCACGCCAGAATTTCTGGTATGGTGGATTGCACCCACTTTCCGCCACCGCTTTTGGCAAGTCCGCCATTTAGATTGGCACGAATTTCCTGCCAATGCACCAACGACAGTCCATGATAAACCAGTGTCGTTATAAGGCCAATGATTCCCAATCCTAATGCCGTGCCGTAGAACCCGCCGAGCTTCAAAATGCCAATATCAAAGATATGGATTTTGTCGTCGTTGATTTTCAGGCTCATAGGGTTAGTGCGGATAGGGGCATCTGCCGGAAATTCCTGCGTCACCGGGTCAATGGCCGGATTCGCAAAGAGTTCTTCCTCCGGCACGCCTGATAATTCGGCAGTTGTACGTAGTTTGACCTCAAAAAAGTAATCATTCACGCTCGTGCCATTGGCCTGCCAGCGATTTATCAGGCTCATGAACAATAGAAATGGGATGGCCGTGCCAATACCGAATGCCACCCCATTTGCCAATAATTGTTTCCAACCAGCCCGACCCTCAAAACGCCGCACCATCACGATAGCGAAGGTGATCGTTAACAATACAATCAGCGGGATGGCAAGCGGGGCTAAATCTTCACGCCCCGGCATTCCGGCTGGCAGACCAATCAAAATGAGGAAAAGGATCACACCGCCGTTGATTAGTCCGCGTGTGAAACCCTCTTGAACATAAGGATACCGTCTAATGAGTTTTCGCAGCATGGCTACACCTTCTTCTCCGCGACAACCTCGCCCAACAGCCCTGTCGGACGGAAGATGATGACCAAGACGAGTAGGCCAAACGCAATGACGTTTTGCCATGAGGTGTTAAAGCCCAATGCCGTCGGGCCAAGTGCTTCAGCTAGACCTAAGAAAAAGCCGCCTACCACTGCGCCGGGAATATTGCCGATACCACCCAGCACAGCCGAAGTAAACGCTTTTAGGCCATAGCTAAATCCAAACAGGGGCTTGACTTGTTCCCCGCGAAAACCGAGCATCACTCCAGTTGCACCAGCCAGCGCCGCGCCCAGAATAAACGTAATCACAATCACACGGTCAACGTTTGCGCCCATTAATGCGGCGGTGTTTTTGTCCTCCGCCACTGCTCGCATCGCCCGACCAAACTTGGTGCGCCGAACGATAAAAATAAGCACTGCCATGAAGCCAAACGCCAACAAGGTCATAACCAGCCCGACCTTACTAATCGGCACAATCCCGAATCGCCCTAAATCAAGGTCAATCGTCACCGGATCACTCAGCAAACGAGGAGCGCGGTACACACGCGGAATTGGCCCAAAAATCCGCAAGGCGACCTGCTGTAAGAAAATGGACGCACCAATCGCGCTAATCAGTGGGGTCAAGCGTGGGGCATGGCGTAACGGGCGATAGGCGATGCGCTCTAGGACAATTACCGCCAATACCGACGTGAGCATCCCGATAGACAGCACAAAAAGCAACCCGACAACCGTAATCACGAGTTCATAAATATGCGGCGCGGTTAAGCCCAAGCCGAGTAGAGCGCCATAGCCAACCGCCGCCCCTAATAAAATGCGAATCGGTAAACTGAGCATGGTCACCCGCCAACGGGGAGCCGCGACCACATCCTCTGCCGATGAACGTTTACGAAAACGGCCCGCAATATCTTCGATTGGTAAGAACAATAGCACTACGCCAAGTGGGACGAGTACCGAAGCAACCGAGGCCGCACCTGCTTCAAATGAGCGTTCGCCGCCGTTTACCATATACATCAAACCAAGCCAGCCGCCATACGCACCTAACATCATGATTTCGCCATGTGCGAAGTTAATCATGAACAGGATACCGTAGACCAGCGTATAGCCTAATGCGATAAGTGCGTAGATGCCGCCGCGAATAATGCCCGTTTGGAGAAGCCCTAGCCAGATGTTAAAGGGCAGGGGTTCACTACGCACCACATGGGAAACTCGACTTGCGACAATGATAAATAAGACCGCCCCAGCATAATTGGTGATAAGTTTGCTGATCGGCTCATTGCTCTCCGACTGCATCCGAAAATAGAGCGCGATGGCAAATATTACCACCCCGGCAAGCGCATACGCCGTAAGCGCAATACCTGCGATTTTCTCAATATCCACAATCCATTGGCTTGGTGGGTCGCCCAAGAGGGTTGAAGATTGGGCAATAACCCAGAGGATGCGTAGGAGGGAAAAGATGGCGGCAAAACGAAAATAGCGCCCAGCAAAGGCGTCCACATCGGCAACCCCCATCTGTCGAAACTGCATTAATGGCGACGAGAGGCGCTGCCCCTGACTCGGTTGTGCCATAAACAATATTCTCCGCAAAAAACACAAAATAAGTTGGTTAATCCAAGTATTAGACCAAAACAGGGGCGAGATTGCAAACCCCGCCCCTGTCGTTTTAGTTTAAATTGACAGATTGACCTGTTTATTCGGTGGGAGGCAGCAGCACACCATCAATGATGTGAACGACGCCATTACCCGCCACGATGTCGGCTGTGACGACCATATACATGCCATTGATCATCACTGTGTCGCCATCAACAGTGATCGCCAAAGGCGCACCATTTAGGCTAATAATTTCGCTGGAGGCCGCAACATCAGCCGCCAAGAAATTACCGGGCGCGACATGGTACAGCAGAATGCCCGCCAGAATGGTCGGATCAGCCAGAGCTTGATTGACCAATTCCGCGTTGGCAGCCATGAAGGCATTGAAGGCATCGTCGCTTGGCGCGAAGATGGTGAAGGGGCCTTCGCCAGTCAGCGCGGCTACTGCATCAGCACCCGCCATAGGCAGAACGCTCGCCAAGGTAGACAGATTGGGTTGGCCTGCAACGGCGTCCACAACGGTGGCATAATCACCCATCATGGTTTCATCGTCGCCAGCAGCTACGGCACCATATTGCAATTCGGCGGGCACCTCAACGGCTACCCAAGCGCCATCTTCAACGAGGTTGGCACCAATGAGACCAGCGCCGCATTCGCCGTTTTCGGGATTGCAGGTCAGCGTACCGGTCAGGCCGGCATATTCGGTGGTGTGGCGAATCGCCATGATGAGTTCTTCGCGGTTAATGACGAGGTTACCATCGGCATCAACGGTCGCAACGGATTCAACTGCGTTCATAATGATGCTGGCAGCATCATAAGCATGAGCGTGGAAGGGGCCAAGTTCGTCAGGTGCAACGCCAAATTCGGTTTCATAACGAGCTTTGAAGGCTTCCAAAGCGTCGGCATTGGCGAAGCTGGAGGTGTCCACGAAACTGGCATAGCTACCTTCGGCGGCCTCACCAGCGGCGTCAATGTAGCCTTGGGTATAGGTACCATCGTCTGAATAGAAGATGGTGTCAGCCAAACCGACTTCCTTCATTTGGGAAACCAGCAGGGCGGCTTGTTGTTCATAACCACCGAAGAACAGCGCGGCAGGTGGTTCAGCAGCCAGCGGCGTGATCACTGCGCGATAGTCTTGCTCATCCGGATTGATGACGAGCAGTTCGCCACCATTGACAACCGTACCACCGAGGGCGGTGAATTCAGCGGCAACAATTTCGGACAGGCCTTTGCCATAGTCGGTGTTGTCGTGAACAACGGCCAGAGTGGTGGCGCCCAGAACGGTATAGATGTAACGGGCGTCAACGGTACCTTGCGCGGCGTCAGAGAAAGCAACGCGGTTGAAGGTGTCATAGCCTTTTTCGGGCAAGAAAGCGGCGGTGGAGGAAGGTGACACGTTGGGGATACGGGCCTGAACGTAAACGTCAATCGCGGCGCTGGTTGCACCGGAGCAAACGTGACCGACAACGGCGACGACCTGTGGGTCAGAAGCAAACAGGTTGGCAACGTTGGTCGCATCTTCACCTACGCAGCGGTCATCTTGTACGTCTAGGTCAACTTGGAAACCTTGAATACCACCCATCTCGTTGCGTTCGAGAACAGCAACGCGGGCACCATTGGCGATGTCCTGACCGGGCTGGGGAATCAAGTTGGAGAGGTCAGTTGCCAAACCAATCTTGATGGGTTCGCCAGCGGGTACGACTACCTGAGTGGCATCCGACTGGAACTGGACAGACTTGCTGGTATTGCTGATATTGGCATATGCGGGCGTTACCATTACTAGTAAAGCCAAAAGCACCGCCACAAAACGAAAACGTTTAGAAGAAAACATAATCTAAATTACCTCCACGCATGGAACGCTTAAGGTTTATCTTAACAGGATACGGCGCTCTGATGAAGATTGTAAACCTCGCCAGAGCATGGGGTAATTATTATCCAGATGGATGCTGATTTGTCAAAAATTCTTGCCGAATTCTTATCTATCCCCCTTGAGCTTGGGGGGGAAGGGTTTTGAGCGAATTTGAGAATATGGTTGCATAAAAGGCCGAATCGGTTTTAAACTTAGAAGCGCTGATACTGCTTATTTGAGAATTTATTTGGAGAGCCGCCCCATGTCCACCGTTTGGCCCTTACCCAAAGTGACCTATACGCCCCTCAATATGACCACTGAAACCCGTCCAGTGGCTCTATTAACTTCCGAAACGGCATGGACAAATTTCGGTAGCCTTTTGAATCTGCCTCTCGTCGTTCAAGCCGAGCCGACGAGCGACGACCGCGATTTGTTGGATTACCTTGCCGACCATCTGCCCTCCCAAACCGCCGCGATTTATGTTTTGGGGCAGGGTGTACCGCTGACCGCTGGTAAATTGGTTGCTAACAAAAACAAGCTCCCCTTAGTGATTATTCCCACCGCCATCAGCAGTGACGAAATTTTTGAACCACATGTCACCTTACCTGCCGAGGGGCTGCTACATCGACTTGAAACCGGGCCGGCCACCGAGGTGATTATTGATTGGAGCGTTATTGAGGCTGCCGCGCCCTACGAACGTGCCACCGGGATTGTTGACCTGCTGGCAATTGTAACGGCCCTGCTCGACTGGCGATATGCCGCCAAACTTAACCGCAATACCCCCGAACAGCAGTTTTCGCAGTGGGGTGCAGGGGTTGCCGCTGGGCTTGCCACCCAAGCCATCAAGAGTGCCAAGGAGATTGGCGAAGGCAAGATTGAGGCCCTGCGGACACTCGTAGATTTGCTGATGATGTCGGTGCAGTTGGCTAACCAACTCGGTCATGACCGCCACGAAGAAGGCACAGAGCACTACCTCGCCTTTTCAATGGGCAATCAGGGCGCGAGATTTGACCATGCCGAAGCTGTCGCGCCGGGCATACTGTTTACATCGGCCTTGCACGGACAAGACCCCTCCGCCCTGCGCGAAGCATTAGTCACCAGTGGGGTACGCCTTGATCAATTACGGGCCGGGGATGTGCGCCTTGCGATTAATGACCTGCCGAATTTCTGCGCCACCAACAACTTGCCATTTAGCATCGGGCACGAGATTGACCCATTCTCCGCGCAAGTAACCAAAGCATTGGAAAAAGCGGGTTTGGTAGAATCAGTAGCCACAACATGGCAAGCCGCCGCGACCATTGTGGAACCTGCCGCGCCCAGTTCAGATACAAGTCCGCTTACCCCGCCCGTGATGGGTTAGGGATTAAGCCGCGAGGTTATCGCCGCCCCCGCCCGATATTTAGGGCATCCACCAACATTCCATAAGCGGTGGTAGTGGGGCTGCTGTTTCCCTCAATCAGTGTGATATTAGGCAGGACATCGGTTTCAAAACTGACCACGCCGCCGGTTTGGGTAATATTAGCCAATGGGTCGGTTAGGGGCAGGGGTATGGGTCGCACCGATGCCTTAATTTGATTGCCTTCCCGCACAGCTTCACAGACCAATTTGATGCGCTTGCCAGATTTCACGGCCACTTGGGTATCCTGTACCGTGACATTCCGAATCCCCGTGCGATCCACATCACTAGGCCGCAAATCCGCCCCCATCACCACATTTGCCAAGATGGTAATTTTGACGGATGCATCCCAGCCATCAATATCATTGCTAGGGTCAGTTTCTGCCAGCCCCGCCCGCTGCATTTCGGCGACGGCTTCTTCAAAGGATGTGCCTTCTTCAAGCCGAGTCAACACCGAATTCGTGGTACTGTTCAAGATGCCGCGCACCCGATTGGTTTGCAACCCCAACATGCCCTCGCGTGTAATCGAATGCAGGGGCATCCCATCCATGACTGTGCTTTCAAAAAAGAAGCCTAGCCCTTTGGATTGCGCCAGCGTTTTCAATTCCTGATACCCGAACGCCACCGGGCCTTTGTTTGCCGTGACGACATGTTTGCCTGCATTCAACGCCGCCCGTACATAATCCAGCGCGGGTTGTCCGGTGCGAGGATTCAATACTGTCGCTTCGAGGATGATGTCAGCGGGGACTTGTTGGATGAAGGCGAATGTATCGCTGACGGGTTCACCGACATGTAGCGCATTTAGCGATTGACCTGCCTTCACCAATTGCAGGGCCGCCGCTAAATCGAGGCCAGCGGGATTGATGGCAAGCCCTTTGCTGTTGGTAGCGATACCGACGACCTTGATTTCGGTGTCGAGGGTCTGCTTAAGATAATCCTGTTTGCGGAGCAGCAGTTCTGCAAAGGCTTTTAACACATTCCCAAAGCCGAGAAGGGCGATTTTATGTTCCACGTGTGAATATCCTATTGGGCGCTACGAACTTGGACAAAATTCAGCTTCGACAATTCGCGTGCCTGCCGATCAGCATGATAGCTGCTGCGTACCAACGGGCCGGATTCGACCCACTTAAAGCCCAATTCAAGGCCGATGCGTTTCAGTTCATCAAATTCGGCAGGCTCATAGTAGCGGTCAATTGGCAGATGCAGGCGGCTTGGCTGCAAATATTGACCCAGCGTCAAAATATCCACCTTCAATTCGGCAAGGTCGCGCATGACCTCAACCACTTCATCAAAGGTTTCGCCTAAACCCAACATAATACCCGACTTAGTGAGAACTAATGAATCCATCGCCTTTGCGTTTCGCAGGGTGGTCAAGGCCCATTCATATTTATCCTGCGGTTGCACCTTCTTAAACAGGCGCGGCACAGTCTCGACATTGTGGTTCAAAATTTCGGGTTGTGCTTCCATCACGATACTAAGGGCGTCTTGATTGCCTTTGAAATCGGGAATCAGCACTTCGATACTGCAACCCGGTTGCAATTGGCGGATGCGGCGGATGACCATCGCAAAAATCGGCGCACCTCCATCGGCTCGTTCATCGCGGTTGACGCTGGTAATGACCACATGTCGCAGATTCATTTGTTTGACGGCTTGGGCCACGCGCATTGGCTCCATCCAGTCCATGTCCTGTGGCATCCCCGTTTTAATATCGCAGAAACCGCACGAACGGGTGCAGGTATCGCCGAGCATCAAAAACGTCGCCGTGCCGCTGCCCCAACATTCGCCCATATTCGGACACATGGCCTCTTCGCAGACGGTATGCAGGGTTTTGCTCCGCATCTGCGATTTGACAAATTCATAGGTTTCACCGCCGGGGGCACGCACTTTGATCCATGCAGGCCGCCGCCCCGCGACTACCCCGTCGGGATTATGCCGCTTGCTGCCCCGCACGCCATGACGCGGATTATCGGCTGACGAATCATCGCTTAAAACGGGTATCTCTTGTGGGTTAATCGTATCCGCCACGTTGCACTTCCTTAGTTAGCTATGACGATAAATATTATACCCTGTTAAAAAGTGGCATCGGCATATACTTGGCGCGATCCCGTATCTACAAAGCCCAATCCCTCAGCTAATTCACGCGAGGGGTCATTGCGAGTTTCAACTAAGTACAAAGGGAGACGGCCTTCCCGCAAGATTTGTTCGACCAAAGCCGCCACCACACTTTTGCCATATCCCCGTTCGCGGACTGCCGGGTCGGTGTTGACATAAATTTCGGCAAAACCGGGACTTTGCCAATTGACCCCCGCCACCGAGACCACCTGCCCATTGCCCGCTACAATTTCGGTACGCGGCGTGCCATTGGCGGCTTTTTTGCGCTGAACAAGCACATTCATCACCGGGTTAAAGCGAGTCACATCCAGACGAAAAATGCCGAATATTTTCTGATTCTCAAGTTGTAGGCTGTCCCCAACAATCGGAATCTGATTCATATTGGCGAAAAAAATGTAGGGGCGACCCGGCACAAGCGCCTGCGGTAATAACTCCCGCGCCACCTCGGTTGTTTTGCAGCGCATGGTGACAAGGGGGCGAAACAAATCTTGCCCGGTCTGAAATCGCCCCACAAAACCCTGTGCCATCCCCGATCCATTGACCGAGGTAAAAAGCGCCGAACGGGCCGGATCATGAAACAGCGCATAATAGGCCGTTGGCGCATCAGTCGGGTTGGCGTCGTCCATCAATTGCCGGACGTGCTGGCGTTGTATGCTAAGCGACATTGACGGTGTTATGGATTCAAGCGGTGCAGCATACGCGCATACGGAATCGTTTCGCGGATGTGCGGCAGACCACAAATCCATGCGACGGTGCGTTCGACTCCCAAACCAAATCCGGCGTGTGGCACACTCCCATAACGGCGTAAATCCAGATACCAGCGATAATTTTCGGGGTTAATGCCGATTTCTTTCACCCGTTCCGCCAACAGTGCACTGTCATAGATGCGTTCACTGCCACCTGTAATTTCGCCATAACCTTCGGGCGCAAGCAGGTCAACACTGCGACAAACTTCGCGGCGACCCGGCACTGGTTGCATATAAAAGGCTTTAACGGCGGTCGGGTAGTGATACACAAACACCGGACGGTCAAAGCGTTCAGCGACGGCTGTTTCATGGGGACTGCCGAAATCTGTGCCCCAATCCATATGCAGCAGTTGTTTCTGTTCGGCGTCGGTGGCTTCGGCTTCCAATTGTTTCAGCATGTCCACCGCATCATCATAGGCGATACGGGGGAACGGCGCTTTGACGTTCTGCAATTTAGTCGTATCGCGTTCGATCAGGGCCAATTCCAATTTGCGCGTTTCGAGGACGGTCTGCACGATATAGCTGACAAATTCCTCTTCCATCGCCATCAAATCTTCCAGCGAAAAATAGGCCATTTCCGGCTCGACCATCCAAAATTCAATCAAATGGCGGCGGGTCTTGGATTTTTCGGCCCGGAAGGTCGGCCCAAACGCATATACCTTACCAAACGACATCATATTGGCTTCGTTATAAAGCTGACCCGTCTGTGCGAGATAAGCGGGTGCGCCAAAATAATCCAATTCAAATAGGTCGGTTGAGTTTTCGCCTGCATTGCTGGACAAAATCGGGGTGTCCACCAATGTATAGCCGTGATTATCCAACCAATCCCGAATCGCCTTAATCACGGTAGCGCGGATTCGCAAAATGGCCCATTGGCGCGAGGAACGTACCCACAAATGGCGGTTGTCCATCAAGAATTCGACGCCGTGTTCCTTCGGGGTAATCGGATATTCGTCTGCCATCTGCACGATTTCGATATTCTTGATGCCAATTTCATATCCGCCGGGGAAACCGGGGGCGCGTTCATCCTTGCGGACAACCCCGGTCACAATCAGCGATGATTCTTGGGGGATACGCTTGGCAATGTCGAACACTTCTTCCGACAAATCTGCTTGGAAGGCCACGCATTGAATCAAGCCGCTGCCGTCACGCACTTTGAGAAATAACAGCTTGCCCTTGCCCGTTTTGTTATACAGCCAGCCCTTAAGGGTCACTTCCTGCCCTTCATAGCCAGCAATGTTTTCGATTAGAACAGTCACGTTATAAATCCTTTGTAGACTGGGTAAATGATGGGTATTCTAACTTTCCGCCGTAAGAGGGTCAAGTTACCAGCTTGCCGCCGCATAGATTTCCTGCAAAAATCGGCTTGGATAGGTCGCCAGCAGCCGTGTATACTCAAAACCCATCCGGCTTGCCATTTTTTCCCATGTCGGATATGAAAAAGGATGCGGCACCCACGTATTGCCGGAATCGGTATTGTATTCCACGATCAAAATACGCCCCTCCGGTTTCAGATACGTCTTGATTTGCTGCAATACACCCTCTTTGCGGCGGTCAGGGACAAAATGCAGTGAATTTGCCATCACCACCCCATCCAGCGGTGGTAGTTCCAGCGTCTCGGTGAAATCGGCCTTGAGATAATGCACCGTATTTTCAGGAAAACGCACCTGCATGGACTTAGATTGTTCTTGCAGCGCCCCGCGATCCTGATCCACCGAATAAATCTCACCTGTCGGCCCGATCAATTCTGCCAGCGCGAGGGTAAATGCCCCTGTGCCCGATCCCAAATCGGCCCATACACCGCCGACCTGTGGGATGCCGTCCCGCAGCAAATCAAGATGGTTTTGATGGTTCATTTGCTTAGATAGCCCTAGTCCGCTTGGAATCCATTCGTTCGATGGGTCTTATCACAAAATGGCTTATTCTTAGACCCCCCACAGCGGCAGAGCCATGTTTCCGTTCCCTGAAAAATCACATCGCCATTCGCGTTCAGAATCTGAAAATTGCCCGAAACGCCGATTGGGCCATTCTGGTTGAGCGTAATGACCATTCGTGATTCGCCGTCGGGTAAATCTTTGATGCTGCTGATGGCGGGTAGTCCGGGGTCTACAAATCCCGCCTCAAGATGGCTGTTATCACAAAATGGCTTATATTGCGATGCCCCACACCGACATAATGCCACTCGTGTATCATTCAAGACTAGGCTACCTGTGCTGCTGACGATTTCAACATCACCCCGTAGATGCAGTGGGCCATTCGGGTCAATTTGGATCGTACTTTGTTGGGGAATTGTTTCGGGTGCGCCGGCATCCGTCCGTTGATAATGCAGCGCCCCGGTTGGACATTGTTCAATCACGGCAACAATGTCGTCGTTGGTTGCGCGTTCGGGCTGAATCCAAATCCGCATTCCACGATTAAACACCGTCGGAAGCCCTTGTACACATTTTTCAGCATGGATACAGCGTTTTGGCTCGTATTGTACGATAATGCCTTGTCCCTGATAATCATGTATTTTAGCCACTTGATTTCCTCACCGTAAATTACTATCGTTTATTGCAGAGTTGACGCACGGGGAAAATTATATCTTACAGGTTGCCGAAATCAGGATGGATGAGCAAACCAAATCACAATTACAGCGGGCCTATGCTTTGATTAAGGCCGGGAACAAACCCGACGCCTTAAAACTGATTGACCCCATTCTCAAAAGTGAGCCAGATAACGAAATCGCGTGGTGGCTGGCGGCGAATACGGTTACCAATCCCCGTCACGTCGAATACGCGCTGAATCAAGTCCTGCGCATTAATCCCAATCATGGTGGAGCCAAAGCCAAACTTGCCGAACTGATTTTTGAAGTCGCCCCTGTTCCGCCGCCCACCGCCGCACCCATAACAACGAACACATGGAACATACCGTCTGCTCCGCCTGCCCCATCGCCTACTAAATCGGCCCAATCCGGTGCTTGGCTGACCGGGGTGCTGGTTGTAATGGTGGTCGGGTTGCTGATTGCCGTCATCGCCGCCGTGATTTTGGTATTGGGCAAGGACGACAAGCCTAATTCGCCCACCAAATCCGCTTTTGGCTCCAATCCTACCCCTGCTGTGTCCATTGATGAATCTGGCGCAGCCCCGACCCGGCCTAGCGTGGAAGGCCGCGAAGAACTGCCGCCGACATGGACGCCGAATCCTACCGTCCCAACTGCCACTCTTCCGCCCTATTACACCAGCACGCCGCGCCCAACCGATACGCCCTTCTCAACCTCGCGCCCGATTGTGACCATAGACCCGGTGAATTTTGGCGATACCTATTGGCTTGGCAATGGCGACGGCACAAGCATGGAATTGTATTATGCCAATGGGCGTTACTGGCGGTTCTATGAGTTTCCGGTCACGGTCTATTTTGAAAGCGAAGGTAGCGAACTTATCTGGGATTATGCGGTAAAAAATGCCATCGCCGAACTGAATCAGGTGATTGAGATCGAACGCACCAACGACGAACGCCAAGCCGATATTGTGCTAAAAATTGTAGACGCGATTCAGCTTGCCAAAGAATGTGAAGTCAGCGATATTTTTGTGGTCGCGGGGTGTGCCACCTTCCAAACATGGGGAGGGAGCGCACGGCCTAATTTCCGAGGGTTTGCCTTTGTCTCTACCGCCGCCTACTATCCAATTGCCGCGACCCTACACGAACTGATTCATGCGTTGGGAATAGTAGTCCACAGCCCCAATCCTGACGACATCATGTATTTTCAGGAGACACCTAACTCGTCGCTCTCCATCCGTGACATCAATACCCTGCGACGGTTATATAGCTCGCCTTCATTTGGGGATTAAAAAGAGGGGCCAATTAGCGCCCCTCCCATAAAATTACCTACTCATTCCAATACAGCATCAGTGAGTTGGACACTCGTCGCTCGCCATCATAACCGAAGTCATTGACAAACCCGCGATCTACCCACAGACTGGATGAGCCACCACCGTCAAATTCCATCACGGTTTGTGCCCCATAGCGAATCATCAAATCGGCCAATTCCTTCTGTGTAATCCCCGCGCCAAGTTCATAGCCTTCGACCATCACCAGCATGAGTGTCTTAGTGTCGCGGTTATAGCCGACTGCCGAGCGCGGGATATGCACATCAAAATAATGCGCCTCGCGGAATCGGTCATCAAATTCTTCACAGACGCGCCGCGCCTCGGATACGCTGGGATCACAATCTTGGCGGAAGCGTCCATTCTTGACAATAATTGGCCCGCCGCTGATGGCATTTTCATAATTTCGCCAATCGGGATGGGTTTCGAGATTGACTTGCAGCGTATCGCCGATTTGAACATTTTCTTTGAGCCACTCGCCAGCATCGGAGAATGTGCCGGCTCTCAGCAAATAATGCCCTTCGGGAATTTCGGTATAGCGATCAATCACAATATCCAAAACCTCAAATTCAGGGCTGAGCAGTACCCGAATCCCATCATAGCCCCACTTCACCGGGAGGCGACGCATGTGTTCGGTATAGATGCACAGCCATGCTGGATCGCAGGGTAGGTTGGCAAGTTGCAGTGGGATGACGCTGCCTGTCTCGGCAATAACCGTCGCGGGCCATGTCCATGATTCGGTGAAATAGCCGATAAAGACGTTGTGATTTTCCGTAATGGCGAAGGTGGCCCGATGTTTGGGAGCAATGACGATTTCACCATCAATCACTGTAAGGCCCTGCGGTAGATAATTTCCACCATAGAAGTCCCCATTGATAGCCACAAATGCGCCCGTATCTGCAACCATATCTGAAATGAGCGTCGCAGTGGAATCGGGTATTGCACCGAGATGCACGCCTACATCCACGTTCGGGTTATTCAAGTCAGCAATCAAGACATGGGCCTGTAACGTGGTCTTTTTGTCTATCACGTGTTCATAGCGCACATACAGCATCCCATCATTCAACTGAAAGATTTGATCTTCGTCGGTGAACTCAATCCCCTGTGCAAATTCCGGTAATTCGACTTCTACTGGTGCGGCGGGTGCGGACTCAATGTCTAAGTTGTCGCCTGTGTCGGGGAGATTGGTGCATCTTCCATACAGATTGACATTCTCCCACCAGACCCATCCAATATAATTAATCGGGTCGCCAGCCTCAACCTGAAGCCATTCACCATCATCGTCTTGGCCCAAGACACGCATATCAAAACCAGAGACCGCAACTTTTTCAATCCCATAGTTGGTGCTGGGGCCAATACGTAAATTGGCGGCGTAGTTCCATTTCACCTCGGCAAAACAGGCTTGGCTGGCGGTGCGACTGGCAGCATGAGCGATAGAATTCGTGGGTTGATGGGCCTGCCAGATACTTCCAAAAAGCATTCCCAAAAATACAACTAGAGTGACCAAACGGGCATAAGGTTTACGCAACAAAACCGACTCCTCTAAATCTTCCTATTAATGGTAGGGTATTCATCAGGATGTGAAAATCGCGGACATTGTAGCAGGTTTTAGTTGGGGGGTTCAATGGAAATAAAAAAACCGCCACAAAAAATGGCGGCTAATTTTAAGTAGCGGGGGCAGGACTCGAACCTGCGGCCTCCGGGTTATGAGCCCGACGAGCTACCACTGCTCTACCCCGCATCGTTGATGTAAGGAGAATATCAGTTAAAAATGGACACGTCAAGGTAGAATAATTAACCGAATTTTGCCAAGCGCTTTATTTTTCATTGACTGATTTGGAATATTCCATGACCGCACCCACCCCTTCTGCCCTTGCTGGCCTGCGTATTCTCGACTTTACCCGTGTCTTGGCGGGGCCATCCTGCACCATGCTGTTAGCCGATTTTGGCGCGGAGGTCATCAAAATTGAACATCCCCAACGTGGTGACGATACCCGTGAATGGGGGCCGCCTTGGTTGGCTGTGGGAGACGAGCATTTAAGCGCCTATTATCTCAGCGTCAATCGCAACAAACGCAGCGTCACGCTCAATCTCAAAATGCCAGAGGGCCTCGCACTGGCAAAACAATTGGCACTTAAATGTGACGTGCTGATCGAAAACTTCAAAGTTGGGCAAATGGCGAGTTATGGACTCGGTTATGAGCAGTTGCAGCCCGATCACCCCGGCCTGATTTATTGCAGCATTACGGGTTATGGGCAAACTGGCCCGTATGCTTCGCGCCCCGGTTACGATTATGTCATTCAGGCCCAAAGTGGCCTCATGGCGATTACCGGGCCAGCCGATGGGCCACCCTACAAAGTCGGTGTGGCGATAGCCGATGTAATCGCTGGTCTGTATGCCGCCAACGCGATTCAGGCCGCCCTGCTTTATCGCCATCAAACCGGACAGGGCCAGCATCTTGACATTGCCCTCCTAGATACCCAACTTGCCGCATTGGTTAATGTCGCCAGCAATTTCTTGGTATCCGGGCAAAATCCGCCGCGTTATGGCAATGGGCATCCCAATATTGTGCCCTATCAAGCCTTCGATGCCGCCGATAAACCCTTTATTTTGGCGGTAGGCAATGACCTCCAATTCGCGGCCCTCTGCAAAATCATTGGTCAGCCGGGCTTGGCACGCGACAGCCGGTTTGCCACCAATCCGGCCCGTGTCAACCATCGTGAAATTTTGGTACCGCTGCTGCAAGCTATTTTCATCCAGCGACCTGCCGATACATGGACAGCGGATTTGCTCAACGTCGGCATTCCATCCGGCCCGATTAACCAAATCGCCGATGCCTTTGCCGACCCGCATGTCCAAGCCCGTCAATTGGTGCAGTCGGTCACATTTGAAAATGGGGAAGAATTAGAGATGGTTGGGCCGCCTATCCAATGTTCAACGACCCCGCCGACCGTTCGACACGCCCCACCATTATTGGGGCAGGATACGGCAGAGGTACTTACCGATTGGCTTGGGCTTGGACCAGACGTAATCGCCGACTATCAGCAGCGCGGGGTGATCTAGCCAGCATGATGATGGGTTGCCTGATACCACGGTTTACACCATCTAACGGTCATAGAAGATGGACTCTATATTATTCAAAACCATAAATTCGTAACGACCGATACGAATTCAACCCCGGCTTATATGGCCCTTATATATAGAACGCATATTCTGAAATTTTGAGGCTTGGTTTTCGGTTATCCTATTCGCGGTGGCGGCGCACCACACTTTCAGGCGCGGAACGGATAAAAAAGTCGAGCGCGACGATAAAAACGCCGACATCATCCGTAACCCCCAGCGCCGGGATAAGATCGGGCAAGAGGTCAATGGGCGAAAGCACGTAGGCCACCGCTAATAGCGGGATGAGTTTGGTAGATGTGTTGACATTGCGATCCCAAAACAACCGCCATGCCAGTCGTAGATTTTCTAACATTGCTATTCCATACTCCTTGAGACCCCATTTTTTGACCATCTTCAACTATAATTACGGGGTAGTTGGGCCACAAGTTGCACAACAAGGTGAGGAATAATGCGTCAGTAAGGCGTAAATCAATCGTGGGCAAAACAGCCTACCTCTACCTTTCATTTCCCCCTAAAATGAAATTTCGAGAGGATTGCATGACAAAAAATTTCTGGCGTTTCATCACACCCGTACTCCTATTGGCACTGCTGGGCTTGATTCTGTGGACTCCCCATGCGGCTATGTCCGTTCGTGCCCAAGCTGGTGCAACGCCGACACCGCTTCCCTCAGCTGGCGCTCCTCCTGTGTCTACTCAAATGGATGATGCCACCACCGCCATTCTGAACACGCTGGAAGGAGATGTGTCGCTGCTCCGCGAACTCAATCAGACCACGCTAATTGATCGGCGGTTGGTTCATCCGACTGAATTGGTGAATTTTGCGCTGGCGGAGTCATTACAAGGTTACACCTCCGAGCAGGCCCAAAATGATGCCCGTTTTTATGGGGCGTTTGGCTTCATGCCGGAAGACACCGACCTGATTGAATTGACGCACAATCTCATGGCCGAGCAGCTAACCGGCTATTTTGACCCTGCCCGCAACATCATGTTTGTCCCCAATTGGGGTGGGTTAAATGCCATCTATGGCGCGATTTATGCTCATGAATATACACAGGCGCTCATCTACCAGAATTTTGATGTTGCCACCCTGCTGCCGGATGACCTTGCCGTGACCGATCCTGACCGTGCTTTGGCGGCGCTGGCGCTGATTGAAGGCGATGCTCAACTCACCACCGCTTTTTATACCGGAGTCATTTTGCAGCGCAATCCTGCCATCGCCAACGACTTGTTGACCCAAACAACGCTGAATAATCCACCCGTCTATAACAATATGCCCTCGATATTGCGGGCCGAACTTGCCTTCCCATATACGGCGGGCACGGAATTTGTGCGGCAACTCTATAACCAGACGGCATCATGGTCGTTAGTTAATCAAGCCTATGCTCTGCCACCCGTCAGCACCGAACAGATTCTGCATCCTGAAATGTATACCCAGAACCATCAACCCCAGCTTGTTGCGGTCAGGCCGCTGCATGAGTTTTTTGATGCACAGGATGTCGCAGGTGACTGGGAACTGCTCCGCGACCAGACATTGGGTGAATTTTACCTACGCGAACACCTTGACCTTTTTGTTGATACCCCTGTCGCCATTTCGACGGCTGCCGGATGGGGTGGAGATCGCTTTTTGCTATACGGCGAGGATGACAGCCCAACATCCATTTTGGTGCTACATCTAACATGGGATACCGAGCAAGACGCCAGCGAATTCTATACTATCTATGGTGCGGCATTGGCGGTGTGGTTCGAGGTCGGCGGGGTGACGTTAAGTGATTCCGTCAGTTGTTGGGAACGGCCCTCACGCACGGCTTGCCAATTTATGGAGGGCAGTGATACATGGGTGGTGATTGCACCCACATCTGACCTCGCCACCCAGATTATTGAGTATGAACTAGAAGGCGCACAGCCTTAAAGGTAATTATTTAACGTCACATGGCCTATCCACAATCACGCCGGACTACCCCGTTACCCGATCGTCAACCCCAGCGACGGCCTAATCGTGTTCAACAGGCTATCGTGCGGGCATGGCGTCGCACCTTTACGCGGGGGGACATCCTCACCCTGTTTTTGGTGAATGCACTCTTGTGGATGCCCGCCTTTGCCCTGAACATAGCCGATTGGGCCGATGGTTTAGGCACACTTTATCCGGTCATTACGGTCAGTGTCTTGCTGAGTTTTTTGCTGGCCCGCAGCTACTATTCGGAACTCTTGGCCCTCATTTTAAGCGGCATTTATGGCTTTGCGACCATCACCATTGTCTATACCCTATCCCTCCCCGGCCCATTTACCATTCGGGGACGTCTGGAAGAACTTGGTGATCGCCTGTCGCGCTGGGGTGAAACGGTCAGTAACAGCGGTGTCGGCACGGATAATCTTGTCTTCGTGATATTCCTAGCCGTGTTGTTTTGGTTTTTGGCCCACAACGCCATCTGGCAATTGGTTCGGCTCAATCGCGTCTGGTTGGCAATCTTGCCGCCGGGGTTTGTGTTGATTACCATCATCATGTCCTATACGGGCAATGCGCGACTTGATCTGTTTTTGTTGGGCTTTTTACTATGTGCCCTGCCGCTGACTATCCAAGTCAATATCGAAGCGCGGGAATATCAATGGTATCGTCTGCGGGTCAAATATCCTCGCAATCTACGCACCAACTTTTTGCGCCTCGGCACAGCCATGACGATTATCGCGGTCATCTTTGGGTTAGCCCTGCCCATTCAAGATGGCAACGGCTATTGGGATGAACTCAAAGAATTTTTGGGGAATGACCCACTGGCAAAAATTAATGATCTCTTTGCGCGGCTGTTTTCCTCACTGGAAGGCCCCGGTATTGCCACCGCCGATTATTATGGTGGGGATCGGCTTGATCTCACTGGCCCGGTACAACTCAGTGACCGCGAAGTGATGCGGGTCGCCGTCGAGGGCAACACCAGTGATCTGCGGCTCTATTGGCGTTCAACCATTTTTGATACCTATCAAAGTGGCACATGGACACATAACCGTTCGGTGCGGGCCTATAAAGACAGCCCCGGCATGAGTTTTAATCTAGGCGACTATGCGGGTCGGCGCGATCTTCTTCAGAATGTAGAAATGTTTATCAGTGCCTCGTCGCTGATTTACGCAGCACCCCAACCACGTGAATTGGGGCTTGGCGTAGATGCTGAACTCAATTGTGTGCCCGATGGTGGCCCGGAATGTGTGCGGCGTAATCAGGAAGTGGACGTGGCAGTTATCCGTGCCCGTGACCCTCTGCGTGCAGGTGATGATTACACCGTTACTTCCTCGATTAGTGCCGCCTCCGCCGATGAATTGCGCCCCGCTGGTAATATTTATCCTGAATGGGTGACACGCACCTATTTACAAGGGGGTGGCTCTATTTCCGGCGAATTACGTAGCCTGACCGAGCAGATTATTTCACAAAGTGGCGCGGTCACGCCCTATGACAAAGCCAAAGCGGTCGAACAATGGCTGCGGGCCAATATCCTCTATAACGAGAAAATTCCAACCCCACCCAAAAATATTGACCCAATTGATTGGTTTATCTTCGACATTCGTGAGGGCTATTGCAATTATTATGCGTCGGCGATGGTCATGATGCTGCGTTCGCAGGGTATCCCGTCGCGGATGGCGGCAGGTTTTGCCGAGGGGACGTATAGCCCTAATGATGGCAGCTATCTGGTGCGCGAGAACGATGCCCATACATGGGTCGAGGTCTTTTTCCCCGGTTTTGGCTGGGTCGAATTTGAACCAACCGCCGATGAATTGCCGCTGAATCGCCCCGGTGATGTCAGCTTTAACAGCACCTTCCCGACAATTACCCCGATGCCGACCAGCACACCGACCTCGCTGCCGACCAATACCCCGCCGCCACCACAGCAAAATTCACCCACGCCATCGCCAACTCCAACCGAATCACCGACCCTGCCGCCGAATGTGACCCCAACCGTCACACCGACCTTTACGCCCACACCGACCTTTACGCCGACCTTCACCCCGACGCCGACACCGATACCGCCGGAGCCACAGGCTACCAGCCTAGAGTCTGACAGCGGGGCAGGCTTCTGGCGGGTGTTCTTAACCATTCTCGGCATCATTTTGGCAACCCTGCTGTTATTGGTATTGATTGTCGTCTTTATCATCTGGTGGGTCGAGCATCGCGGCTTGGGTGATCTAAATCCGGTGCAAAGAGCCTATGCACGTCTGGGGATTTATGGACAATGGCTGGGCGTAGGGGTAAACAACCGCATGACCCCCGAAGAACGCCGTCAGGTTTTTGTGGACGAAGTGCCGGAAGGCCAACATCCCATCAGCGACATTACCCAACTTTACATCCATGACCGCTTTGCACCACCCGTCAGCGACCACGACACCCAACGCGAAGCCGAACACGTGGCAGGCAACGCATGGACAAAGGCACGTGTGGCCTTTATCCGCGAAAAATTACAGCGTTGGTTGCATCGCCGTTGATCCTTCCTATGAATTTTCCATGAAATTTCTATTGTGTCTGTTTGGCAAATCATGCGAAATTCGGTAGATTTAAGACAGATACAATAGAAAATTTATGTTAAACTAATTCTACGACGATTGTTCATCTAGACCACTTAGGTCATTGTGCTCAAGATTAGGGAGTTTTGACCTAATGCCAGCGCGTATTTTGTACATTGAAGACAATTTTGAAAATCGGCTATTGGTACGCCGAATTCTGCTGGCAGAAGGCTATGATTTTGAAGAAGCCGATAATGCAGAGTTGGGTATACAATTGGCTCTAGTGAATCCACCGGATTTAATCTTGATGGATATTAGTATGCCAAATATCAATGGGTTGACCGCGACCCGTATGATACGTGAGAGTTCAGCATTACAGCGTATCCCCGTGGTGGCGCTAACAGCGAACGCGATGCAGCATGATTTAGAGACGACACTTGAGGCTGGCTGTGATGGCTATATAATTAAACCAATAGATGTTGACCGCTTTCCAGACCAGATTCTTCACTATTTGAGGAGCCGAAAAAGCGTATGAGCGAAGCGAGACGCCGCACTTCAGTTGACCCCGGCGAAGCGCATGTGCTGGTGGTGGAAGATAATGTACCAAACTTTGTGTTGATTGCGCGAATGCTGGCTTTTATGGGAGTCCAACGCTGCGAATGGAAGACCTCTGGGTGGCAAGTCGTTCAATTTGCCGATACGCTGCCCCGGATTGACCTGATCTTGATGGATATTCGACTTCCCTATGAAGATGGCTACCAAGCCCTGCAAAAAGTCCGTGCCCACGAACGCCTGCGTGACACGGTTGTAGTTGCCGTGACCGCCGAGGCGAATGAAGAACAAATGCGGAAAGCCAAAGATGCAGGTTTTGATGGTTTCTTGGGCAAGCCGCTTGATCCTGACCGCTTCCCCTATCAGATTGAACGTCTGTTACAGGGTGAGCAGGTTTGGGAATGGCGATAGATTTTTGTTTAGGGATTTTTTGAACGCTTAAGGGGCCTTTCCTCATCAATCTTAGACAGCCTATTGAGGAGAACTCAGTCGGTTTGAAACGGTGAAACTCGTATGCAAGATGCGCTGGCTTATTTGGCTTCTCTTAGAACCATTATTCGTGAATTACCTTTCCAAGCAGCGCAGGTGAGTAGTCTCGAACAGTTTGTCGAAACTGCCTTCCGGGCTGCTGAATCCGAATGGCACTCCTTCACTAGCCACCGTTTGATTTCTCAAACATCTTCATCCCATCAACAAGCCAATCGCGATATTCGTTCAAATAACGAAGTTTGGTCTTTGCCCATCAGCAGCTATGTGCTTGAGCTAACCCTCCCAAGTGGGCCGTCTGAAACCTTATGGGAAGCGGTGCAGTTGTGGTCGCAGATTGTGGCCCAACAATGGCAGTATCAGCAGAGCATTACCAGCCAAACCGACACTGGCTCATTTTTATCCGAGCGCCTTGAACTCTTTGAGGGGCTTTCCCAAGTAGCCCAACGGGTGAGCGCAGAACTTGCCAGTGAAGCTGTTCTGGTGGCCGCCTGCCAGAGTATTGTCGAAGCCCTACACGGGATTGACCATGTGGGGATTGTAATTAACGACCATGCCCCCGAATATGGCACGGTATTGGCAGAATATCCTATTACCGGCGCGATTGGACAAAAAATTCAATTGGCAGGATATGTGGTGTATGAACAGCAAAAAGTATCCCTTGCGCCATTTGTCATTGATAACGTTGCCGAGGCTGTTGAAGATCTAGGGCCAAACCGTGAAACCTTGATGGCATTTGGTATCAAGTCGGTCATGATTTTGCCACTGTTTGTGCAAAATCAATTTCTAGGATCACTTGGTTTAGATGCCCTTAAGCAGCTTCATCATTTTACGGCGGCTGAAATTGAGATTCTGACCGCGATTGCCGCACAAATTGCGGTAAGCATCCAAAATGCCCAGTTATTCGAAGAAGCCCAGCGTAATGCCCGCTATCAATCGTTCATCAATTCCATTACGGCCAAATTTCAGGGGATTTCTGATGTTGAGACTATCTTAAGTACCTCATTGGCTGAATTGAGTCGGATTTTGGGGGCTGACCGAGGGTTTATTCGGATTGTGTCATCGGCGGCAGATGAATCTCTTGAACAATCTTCCGCCGTCAACATGCGGGCCAATGATGATGAATGGGTAGAAATGTAGCCAAAAATGCGTATAAACTTTCTCGCTAGCCTGTTCCGAGTCCGATATCCCTATACTTCCCCAGACCATCTGCGCCGCGCCCGCACGATCTTACTTTTGAGCGTGGTGATGACGCTGCTGCTTACCGCCACGATTATCGCACTGGTGGCTCAGAGTATTGCTGGAAGTGCCGAGTTTCCCATTGGTTATATTTTGCTGCTGCTGCCGATCACCATCACTATGCTAGGGATTGGCTGGATGGTGCAGCTTGGGCGTTTGACCATAGCTGCGTATTTGATGACGCTGGCGATTGGCATGACCTATTTTACATCGTTTGCGCTCGATTTTCGGGCCGACAGTATCATGATTTTGTTGTTTATTGTGCCAATCCTCACCGCGAGTCTGTTGATTGGGGTGCGTGGGTTGGTAGTAGCGAGTCTGTTTTTTGCCGGGGTAGCGATCACTACTTTGGCCTTTCAGACCAGTTCAAATTCATTCGAGTCGCCTATACCCTCCCGTGAACTGGCTGGGGATATCGCCACCGTTTTTTACCCCTCGCTGATTCTAGCGGTCGTGCTGATCTATCAATTTCTGGACTATATCGCCCAAATTGTGCAACGTTATGATGATGTCCAACAGTCCATTATCGGCTTGGCAAAAGTCAGTGCGGCGTTAAACGAAAAGCGCACTATTTCAAAAGCTCTGCAAGAAATCGCCGACCTTATACGGGTTGAACTGAAGGTTGACCATGTGCTGATTTATCGACTGCAAGGCGAAACACCGCGCCTTGTGCTGACTGCCGCGACAGGCCTAAGTGGACAGCGGTTGGTGCGTGAGGGCTATCAGGTTGAACTTGATAACCCAAGCGGCCCTGCCCAAGCCTATCGGCGGAAATTGGCTGTTCACCTAAATCGCCATGTATCTGTGCCGCAGCGCGAGGCATTTTTACCGTCTACCAACAGCGAATTATCGTTCCCCCTCATAACCAGCGACGGTCAGTGTATCGGGGTGCTGGATTTGCAGCTTTCTAGCAATGTCATCCCCACACAGGGTGAGGTCGAACTGTATCAAGCCGCGACCTATCAATTGGCGACCGCCCTTCAACGTGAGGCATTGGGGACAGACTTGGAGCAGTTTCGTCAAGAAATGGATGCTGCCAACGTGTCGGCGCGGCGCTATCAGGCTGAGGTCAGCCGTATGAGCCAGCAAAATGTGGGCATGGCTTGGGGGGAATATCTATCCCAAAGCGGGCGTATTACCGCATTTCAATGGGATAAAGGTACGCTTCGGCGCTGGCGTCCCGAGACGACCGCCTTGCCCGAGACTACTCAACTGGAGCGACTAGGCACAACCCAGCGCATGGTGCTGCCCCTCACAATCGGCACGCAGTCCATTGGCGAGGTCATTTTTGAGAACAGCGGCGAACAATTGGACTGGACTAACCAGACCATTGAATTTGTCAAAGAAGTAACGAATCGTCTGGCCCTTGCGCTCGAAAATATCCGCCTATTTGATGAAGTCCAGCGTGTAGCGGTACGTGAGCAGCTCGTCAGTCAGGTTTCGGCTGAATTGCAAGATGCGCGTAATCTGGCCCGTTTGGTGAATGTGACCTCACAGGTGTTTAATCGTTCACTGGGGACTGACCAAACGGTTGTCCGCTTAGGTTTACCCGGTGAGATTGAGATTCAACCCGGCAGTGGAGTAGAGGTGAATTAACGTGGAACGCAACCAGCCCCGTCTTTTTGATTGGCCTCTGCGGACAAAATTTGGCCTCGGTTTTTTGCTGACCATCTTGATCCCCTTGATTATTGTCGGCATTATCGCGCTGACCTTACGCTATCAGGCCCAAACCAACCAAGCTGAAGATACTATCAAGATCATCACTGATTTTCGGGCCAAGACTTTTGTCCAGCAGATTGACGATTTGACGGTGGCTTCTACCGACCTAGTAACGCAGTCAGAGAACATTCTTCTATACCAAGATGCCCTCGACATCAACAGTGCTAGTCCGTCGGCGATTCAACGGGCAAATCAGGCGCTTGATCGTATCTGGTCAAATAACCTGTCGCTGGTGCATATCCGGCTGATTCACCCAAGTTTGATTACCGTGACTTCAGCAGGGCAATCGAATATCGAAGTTAATCAGAAATCACTCGAAATTATCAGCCGCGATATCACCGATACGACGGTGGGATCCATTTATCCCGGCCCGTTTAACGAACCCTTGCTTGACATTATTGTTCCCATTCAGGTCAGCAATCAGCAAATCGGCTACGTAGTCCTGACCCAGAATCTCGACAGCGAGGCCGGGGACAGTTTGCCAAACATCTTGCGCGGCTTTGGTGACCAAGCTGAACTTCAAAACCTGTCCGATGCCGACCTCTTTTTATTGGATGAAAACGGGCAGTTGTTGGTTTCAAGCCAGCGTGGGGTACTCGTCTTCCAAAATTATCAGCGGCACCCGGCCCTATCCGCCAATGCGCGACTTGAACCCCGACGATATGAAAGCCCCTTGCTGCGAACAGACGTTATTGGCACGTATCAGCGGGTGGGGGGGACATCGTGGGTTTTGGTCGCTGAAATGCGCTTCTCCGAGGTAGTCAGCCCGCTCGTAAGCACCTATATTCCGTTGGTGGTGGGCGGGGCGATTGTGCTGCTGCTTATACCCAGTGGGGTGTGGTTACTGCTGGCCTATCAACAAATCGCGCCACCGCTGGCACGTTTGAACCGCATGATGATTGAATTTTCTCTGAGTGAGCGTGATCCCGATTATCCGCCTCTCAAACGGTCAGACGAAATCGGACAGGTGCATAATACCTTTGTGGAATTGACCACCGCCTTCCAAAATAACGTTGCCGATGCCGAAGCTCGCCAAACACGATTATCCAAGCAGGTCGGCCTGTTTGTAGAGACGGCTGGTTTGCTGCGAACCGTATCGGACGCGAATACGTTGCTTGAAGAATTTGTGCGTTTGGTGCGCCAGCATTATCCCAACGTAGATTATGCTCAAGCATTCCTGATTGATGAGGCGTCCAATAGCGCAGTTATGCGGGTGGGCACAGGCGAACAGGGTCGCCGTCTATTTGTGCAGGGCTATCGGGTAACATTGGATAATCAGACGCCGATAGGTCATGCAGCTGTCCTAAATCGCCCTGTCTTGGTGGTGGATTACGAAAAGTCACCGACCTACACTAAACATGAGATTTTCAAACATACCCGTACCGAATTGGCGGTGCCGATGTTTGCCCGCGACCAACTAATTGGCGTTCTCGATTTACATGGGGTTGGGGCAGCGGCATTTTCGGAACGCGATTTCACTTTTTTCGCGGCGCTAACCACCGAGATTGCCGCCGGGTTATTGGGTTTGTTAGCCCACGAGATGTCGCTAAATGGTGCAAAAGATGATGTACAGAGTCCCCAATCGGCGCGGGCTGGCTGGCAGGATTATTTTAATCAACATCACGACCTTGCCTATAGCACTGGTGGAGGACAACCTGCCTCTTTGAAAGACTGGACGTTTTTGCAGAAGCAGGCCATCCAACGCCGCAAACCAGTGACGGCGAAAGTTACGGAAAACCATATTGCATTTGCCCTGCCTGTCATTTTGCGGGATGACGTCATCGGCGCGATTGAATGTACCGTTGAAGCGACCCAATTTAATCAAGGGATGCTGCAAACGGCGGAAGAATTGGTCGAGCGTTTTGCTATTGCGGCTGAAAATGCACGGTTGTTTGAACAAAGCCAGCAGTTGATCGAACGCGAACGTCTGCTCAATGAGATTTCGCAAAAATTGAGTGTTCAGACGGATTTTCGACAGATTTTGCAGGTGGCAGTCAAGGAATTGGGCCTTGCACTCGGTACGCCAGAAACCACCATATCGTTAAACATTGACCCATTGACCTCACAATAAAACGCACATGATGCGTTCAAGAGGCTTTTATGCAAGACCGAAAAACACAGCCACAATCTAGTTTAGGGCCACTTCGCTGGTTCGTTAATCGTCCCTTCCGCACACAACTCCTAATTATCGTTGTGGCGTTTGTGGTGATGTCTTTCTTGGTATTGATTGCGGTCACTACCCAGATCAACAGCGTCGTTCGCAACAATGTCGAGGATGATCTGACGGAACACGCCGATGAGAATGGCGAGCAGTTGATCGCCCCATTTGAAATTGTAGCGGGGGACTTCAACAATCTTGTCACCAAATACGTCACACCCAGCATTGTCGCCGTCATTGACCGCCGCAATGTAGGCGGTGAGGTGGACAGTCTTGCGCGGGAATCCGTCGTACAGGAATTTGAAGAACTGCTTATTGGTCGGTCTCTCTATCAGGCGATCCGATTAGTCAATACCAGTGGACGTGAATTGGTGGCCGTCGAACGTTCTGGACGCACTGGCAATATCGAGGTTGTGTCCAACGCGGATCTCAGAAATCGCCGCAACGAAGATTTTGTTCAGTCGGGCCTACAATTACGCCGCACAGGGCAGTTTTGGGTGTCGGATGTAGTGCTGGTACGGGATGCTACAGGTCGTCCAACCGAACCCTTCCAGCAAATTATGACCCTAACCACCCCTGTTCTTGACGAAACGAATAATGTGGTGGCCCTGCTTGCCGTAGACATTGACATAGATTGGCTTTTTCGGAGCATTACGGAGCGCAAAAGTGGTGATGAAATCATCCATGTGTTAGACGCGGATGGTTATTACATTGCGGCTTCGAACCTATCCGAGGAGCCAGATTTGCTCTATGGCCGTTCGACCTCCGTCGGCGAACAGATGACCGGCTCACTGGCTAATAGCCTACTAGCCGATCAGCCTCAAGAAGCGCTTGAATACCGCAAAAACAACACCGATTATTTGGCGGCCACAACCCTTATCCGTCCCTTGATCGGCTTATCCGATACCACCAGTCAGCCTGTCTGGACGGTGATCGTATCAATGGAATCAGGCGAAGTAACTGGCCCAACCCGGTTGGTTCTGGGGACATTTGCCGTGATTTTTCTCGGTTTGCTCGGCCTCACAGGTATTCTGTTATGGTACGAGGCCACCCAGATTTCCCGCCATTTTGAGACCCTTGGCGATGGCTTGGCGCGGGTCAATCGTGGTGACCTAACAACTCGCCTGCCTGCCGCCGAATCCAATGAATTTGGCCGGGTTGCCCTATTGTTTAACAGTGTCACTGAGCGCACCCAAACCTTGATAGATGACCTACAGGCGCGGGTACATGCCCGTATTCGTGACCTTGACCTTGTTGCTGAAATCAGTCGAGAAATTACCGGCTTGCGTGACCAAAATCTGGTCTTAAACCGCACCATTAACCGCATTATTGAACAATTCGATTATTATCACTCACAGGTGTTCCTGATTGACGATCTTGGTGAACAAGCCGTCTTGGTTGCCAGCACGGGTGAGGCCGGACAGCGCCTGCTTGCCAAGAAACACAAACTGGCGGTCGGGTCAAATTCGGTGATTGGACGTGTTACTGCGCTTGGTGTGACCGTTATCGCGGGCGATACAACCTCGACCGAAGTTCCATGGCAACCCAACGTAGAACTGCCTAATACACGCTCAGAAATGGCTCTGCCGCTTAAGGTCGAAGATCGGGTGATTGGTGCGTTGGATATTCAAAGTATCCGCCCCGAAGCCTATAGCCCAGAAGATATTGAAATTTTCCAAGTGTTGGCTGACCAATTGGCGATTGCCATCAATAATGCCCGTTTGATTGAGGAACTTGAACAGCGGGTGGATGAAGTTGCTTTGCTGAATCAGCGCCTCACCGAAAAAGCGTGGGAAGAATTTGCCCGTGTTCAGCCTGATGAAGTGCAACTTGGCTATCAATATGACCTTATCGGTGTAAAACCCATCCTGCCCGATGCGCCCGAAAACGGGAATCTGTTGATCCCGCCGCGTGACGATCAATCGGTCTACAGCACCCAGATTTCAGTAGGCGGCAAATCAATCGGGCAGATCGAAACCAAAGCGCCACAGCGTGCCCAATTGAGTAAAGACGAGCAGGCGTTGATTGATGCGGTCGCGGTACGTGTCGCCCTCGCAGTCGACAATGCCCGCCTGTTCCAACAGACCCAGATGGCGCTTGGGGAATCCCAACGTCTCTACGAAATGGCTCGCACGGTCAGTAGTGCCGCCGAACTCAACATTGAAGCCGTCTACTCACTTATCAATGAGCAGTTAGGCTATTATGAAAATCTGGACGGCCTAGCGATTTTGCTGGCAGACCCCTTCCCCTCCCATCTTGCGCCAAATGTCGTCGTGGCCCATCTGTGGACACGGTCAGAGAAGATTTCCGCTTGGGAATATGGTCAGCGCATCCCGTTGTTACAGCAGGGGCTTTCGGCGCAATTTGAATCTGCTCCCCGCAGCCCGATGCTCATTCACGCCAATGAACTCACCGACTCCGAAGGCAGCAATCAGGTTTTGGCGTATATGCTCAGGACGTTTGATGCCGAAACCCTCTATCTCATGCCGCTGGTTACTGGCGCGAAGTGGTTCGGTATTTTGGTATGCAGCAGTCAAACCCCGCGTGCCTTCACTGAAAATTACATGAGCTTCACCTCGGCAGTCGGTGACCAACTGGCGATTGCGGTTGAAAATCGGCGCTTGTTAGAAGAAGTCCAAAAAGAGGCGCGGCGTGCATTGGCATTAGCAGACGCGGGTCAGCTTGCCAGCCGCATCAGCACCGATTTTGAATCTGACGTAAACCGCCTATTCCGGTCAGTATCTGACCCCGGTGATTTTGATCGCTGGTGGTTTGGGGTTTTGGATACCGATGGGCAGTCGCTTCGCCAAGTGGCAGGCTTCTCACCTCAAGAATCCGACGATGCGCCGTTTATGTTGCAGCGTATGAACCTCAAGCGTGACCGTAACGCCATTACCGAGGCGGTGTTAATTCGCCAAGTCGTGTTGGTCAATGAACGAGTTCACCCGACTTTTGGTAAACTTTCGGCCCAAGAACACATCGTTTATGGCAAACATCTGGCCTTGCCCGTCATGACCAGCAATGAGGTGGTGATTGGGGCATTGTTGATTGGGCGACGGGCATCACAACCCGACCTTGATGAACGCGATATTCAGTTGGCAACAACCCTTGCCAGTCAGCTTGCCATTGCTACTGAAAACCAGCGTCTTTTTACCGCCATTGAAAATCAGCGCCAAACCCTACAATCTACGCTCGAAGCAATGCCCGCCGGCGTGTTGTTGTTAGCCCCGCGTGGGAACAGTCTGCTCTCCAACCAACGGGCGGTTGATCTTTTTGGCAGCGGTATCAATAAGGCGTTGTTTTCATCGAACACCTTCCCGATCTACAAATTGGGCACCAACGAGCTTTATCCCTCCGAAGAATTTCCGACCACGATTGCCCTGCGTGAAGGGGCGATTGTCAGTGCCGAAAATATCTCAGTGGAATATCCTGATGGTCGGCGGGTAGACTTACTTGCCAACGTTGCGCCCATTCGTAATGAAGTTGGTGAGATTGCCTCCGTTGTGGCGGTCTTCCAAGAAATCACTGAACTGCGTGAACTTGAAAAGGCCCTCCAAGAAAGTCTCAGCGAAACCACCGCGTTGTACGAGGCCAATCGTCAAATTACCTCAGCATCCAGCGTCAACGACCTCGCCAACGTCTTGGTCAATCAACTGCTCTCGTTGATGCCTAATCAGGTCTATGTCATCTTGCAAGAGGGTATGGATCGTGGGCCGCTGCAAACACGGGTGGTTGCGGCATGGCCCGAAAGTTATGCTGGCGTCACCGATGTGGATTTGTTGGCCCTGCCCCGCAATTTGTTGATGACCGAAGAGCCGATCATTGTCTCCAACATTGACCAGAGCATCGGTTTCGTTGATCAGGCGCTTGAATTTGATATGCGCTTGCAGGCCATCCAAAGCGGCATTCAGTCGTTCGCGTCTATCCCGCTGCGTGCCAGAGGTCGCACCCTCGGTTGGTTCGCGGTGGTCTACTTTGAGAAACATTCCTTTATGGCGGAAGATCGGCGTTTTATGACCGCCATTGCTGACCAGACGGCTCTCGCATTGGATAGTATTTTTCTGTTCCAAAGTACCCAAGATGCCCTCCGCGCTGTTGCTAATCTCTATCGCAGTAGCCGTCGCATTGCCGAAGCCCGTGACCTTGAAGAAATGCTGGATACCATCCGCCTCGAATTGTTGAACTTCAATCCGGATCGGGTAGATGTGTTGCTACAGCGTGCCCAAGAAGATGTTGCTACGTTCTATTTCGGTTTGGAGTGGAGCAAAGACCCGATATTTGCTGAGGCCCCAAGCCTGCCTGTTGCGCCCAAAACAGGTGAGCCGTTGGGCGATTTCGACCCGATGACCCGTGATGAATATTACATCCAGTCCATTGATGACGAATCCGAAGCGACCCCGAATCTGGTGGTTCGTGAATTACGCGCCATGCAAACACCCTATCAATCGGTGTTGAGTGTGCCGCTGTCGGTCGGTGGTCGTATCGTCGGGCGTATCTCGATGGGCTTCCGCGAAATGCACATTTTCACCCCCGATGAATATCAATTCATCACCACGTTGGCCGATGCCGCCGCCTACTTAGTCGAAAATGACCTGCTGTTCAAACAGACCCAAGAGTCATTGGAAGAAACGGGCGTCCTCTATCAAGCCAGCCGTGCGATTGCCAATGCCGAAAACCGCGATGAAATTGTGCAGGCCGTAATTGACTACGCCGCCGATGCGTTGGTAGACAAGGTGTTCCTACTCAGTCTGCGCTCGGATGAATGGAACGGTGAAAACGCCGAACTTGAAGTCGCTACATCATGGGGGCGTGATCAATTGGTTGACCTGCAAGGGCTACGGTTTACGCGCCATCAACTACCCTTCTGGGATGACCTTGCCACCGTCAAAATGATGTGGATCAACGATGTCGCCACCGATCCAAGCATTTCAAATAATGCCCGTCTAGGTTATAAGGCTCTTGGAATTCGCTCTTTTGTAATTGTGCCCCTCCGCACACCCAGTCGCTTAATTGGCGCGATTCTGTTAGCTTCAGCCGATATTCGTGAACATCAAGAGCGTGAAATCCGTATCTATCAATCATTGGCAGACCTCGCGGCTGTGCAGTTGGAAAACAAACGTCTCTTTGAACAGACTGAACTGCGTGCCCGCCAATTGACCACTTCGGCACAGGTGAGCCGCGCCGCAACCTCGATTTTGAACTTGGACGAACTATTCCCGCGTGTGGTAGACCTCATTCGTGAAGCCTTCCAATATGACCACGTGCAAGTTTTCATGATTGATGCGACCGGCCAAAATGCCGTGTTGCGGGCCTCGACTGGTGAGGCGGGCAAGACGCTGCTGAGTTTGAATCACAGCCTACCCGTTGGGTCACGTTCGGTTATTGGGCAAACCACCAGTCAGGGTATCCCCGTCTTGATTGCGGACACGGCCCTCAGCGAAACGCACCGCCCCAATCCGCATTTGCCCGACACGCGCTCCGAAATCGCCTTCCCGTTGATGGTGAAGGGGCGTGTTGTGGGGGCGTTGGACGTGCAGTCAAATCAGGCGGGTCTATTCACCGAAGATGACGTGCAAGCGTTGACTACGATGGCCGACCAATTAGCCGTCGCCATTGATAACGCCCAATTGTTTGAAATCTCGCAACAGCGTGCCGCTGAAATGGCCTTCTTGTTTGATGTCACGACCTTTGCTGCCGCTATGCCAAGTCTATCCGTGATGTTAGAAACGGTTAGTCAAGTGCTGGCGAATCGCATGAATGCCAGCAGCGTGGTCTTTTTCCTCAACGAAGTCGGGCGGAATCGGTTGTCGGCACAAGCGATGGTTATTGCCATCCAAGACGGCGATTCACAGACTCTGCATTCCATTGAACCAACTGTGAAAGTTGCCATAGGTGAGGGCTTGGCGGGACAGGTTGCTGAAACCCGCGTCCCGATGATTGTGCCAGATTTTGAAGCCAGCCCCTATGCTCCGATGGACATTTCAGCCCGGTCGGCGATTTATCTGCCCCTGACCAGTGGTGAAAGCCTGATTGGGGTCATGGGGTTGGAAGGCCAACGCGAATCCCAGTTTGGCGATGATACGTTGCGCTTGCTGCAAGCCCTCAGTACGGCAGTTTCGGCGGTCATTCAAAGCACCTTACTGGTTGAAGAATTGCAGCGTACCAACGAACGCCTGCGTGAAATTGACCAACTCAAGACCAATTTCCTTGCCGCCATGAGTCATGAACTCCGCACCCCGCTGAATTCGATTATCGGCTTTTCCAGCGTCATCTTGAAAGGTATTGACGGCCCGATTAATGACATGCAAAAGCAGGATATTCAGATTATCCATTCCAGCGGTAAACATCTACTGGGCTTGGTGAATGACATTCTCGATCAGGCCAAGATCGAAGCCGGCAAGATGGAACTTTCGCTGGATTACTTCGAGCTTGCCCCGGTCATCAAGGGCGTGATGTCGAGCGCCATCGGCCTGACCCGCGATAAGAATATTCGCCTGCATACCGAAATTGAAGAATCTATCAATAAGGCTTTTGGCGATGAATTCCGCACCCGCCAAATCTTATTTAATCTAATTTCCAACGCCGCCAAATTTACCGAACAGGGCAGCATTACCCTAAGCGCGTTTGTTGAAAAAGATGCCGACATGATTACCATCGCGGTGCGTGATACGGGTATCGGGATTCCACCTGAATATCTGGACACCATCTTTGAGGCCTTCCAACAAATTGACAATTCGACCACGCGCTCCGCTGAGGGTACGGGCTTGGGCCTACCACTATCCCGTTCATTGGCAGAGTTACAGGGTGGGCGCTTATGGTTGGAAAGCCAAGAGGGTATGGGGTCTACGTTCTACGTCACCATTCCATTGACACCGCCGCCACCTGAGCCGGAAGTCGCCGAAGCGGACATGTCCGACACCAAAGAATTTGGGGTGGACTTCAATAATTTGGTAGATGAAATCAAAGCCGAACATCCGGTATCACGCCAGAAGGTGATTTTGGCGATTGATGACGAATTGGGCATGATTAACCTCTATCGGCGCTATCTCAGCAAAGAAGGCTGGCAGGTGATCGGCCTGACCAATCCTGAAGAAGCCGAAGAAATGGTCGCCAACCATGACCCGATGATGATTTTGCTGGACATTAACATGCCAAATCGGAACGGCTGGCAGGTGTTGGAAAAACTGAAGGACAACGACCAGACCTATAATATTCCGGTGATTGTGTGCAGCATCAACACCGACGCTCAACACAGCTATCGGCTGGGGGCGACCAATCACTTAGTCAAACCCTTTGTCGAAACCGATCTTATCAAAGCCGTCCGAGAAACTGAGGCGAATTTAGCATCGTGACCATTGATCAACTTTCTTCGACACAGGTGAAGCCGATTCACCTTGAATGCAAAAACTGCGGCTGGCATAACGTCTATGAACGCCCGCTGAAACGCTGCCCGACCTGTGGTGACGATATTCTCTATGCCCGATACGATTTGGAAGCGCTGCGCCGTGATAAATGGGGTGAAAAAATTGTTACCCGTAAGCGTGGTATGTGGCGTTATCACGAATTGCTGCCGATTAAGAATACCGAAAATATCGTTTCGCTTGGTGAAGGGGATACCCCGCTGATTCATGCGAAGAATCTCGGTGCGATGCTTGGCTTGAAATTTCTCTATATCAAAGATGAGCGTCAAAGCCCGACCAATTCTTTTAAAGATCGCCAAGCCTCAGTTGCCATTTCTGCAATGACCGAACTTGGCATTCAGGAGGCAGTAGTCGCCAGCACAGGCAATGTCGCGATTGCCTATTCCGCCTATGCCGCCCGTGCCTCGATCAAACTTTGGGCCTTTTTCCCTAACCTCGTGCCTAGTGATAAAATTCGAGAAGTTGCTTTATATGGCACAGAAGTGGTCAATGTAACGGGCACGTATGATCAGACCAAAGAAATCGCCGTCCGTTTTGCCCAGAGTCAGGGCATCCATTACGATCAGGGTATCAAGAATATCGCCGCGATGGAGAGTATGAAAACCATTGCCTATGAAATCGCCGAAGAATTGGGTTGGCGTTCACCAGACTGGTTTATTCAGCCGGTCAGTGGTGGTATGGGGCCAATTGGGGTCGCCAAAGGTTTTGAAGAACTGGTAGAGCTAGGCTTGGTAGATAAAGTCCCCGCGACGGCTATTATTCAATCTACCGGATGTGCCCCAATGGTGGACGCTTTTAATAATGGCCTATCGGTTGCCGTGCCTGTCGAAAACCCTGAAACGGTCATCGCCACCCTGAGTACAGGCAACCCCGGACGTGCGTATCAACTGTTGTATGAGTTGATGCAGCAGTATGGGGGCGCTGCCGAAAGTGCGACCGACGAAGAAGCCTTTGAAGCCACTCGCATTTTGGCGCGGAATGATGGCATTTCAGTTGAACCAGCCACCGCTGTCGGTTTTGCCGGATTGATTAAATTGGTGCGGCGTGGGGTCATCAAATCCGACGATGTGGTCGTGTTTAACTGTACAGGCCATACGTTTCCGGTCGAGAAGCAGATTTTGGGCGAACGCTGGGCCAAACAAGTGGATATTTCGAATGCCAGTCGCACCCCGTCGCTGCCCACTGACCACCTCTTAACCGCAGTAGGCAAAGTCGGTACTTCAAATGTGCGGCGCGTGTTGGTGATTGAAGATAATGAAGACTCGGCCCGTCTGATTCAACGCATTTTGCAGGCCGGGGCAGGCCATGAAGTTACCATCGCCCAAAACGGACGTGAAGGCCTTGAAATTGCCATGCGTGATAAGCCGGATTTGATCGTGACCGATTTGATGATGCCGGAAATGGACGGCTTTCAGGTAGTCGAACGCTTGAAGGCCATGCCCGAACTGCGCGACATTCCGGTCATTGTGCTCAGCGCCAAAGAATTGACTCCTGTTGAACGCAGCCGCCTTGCTGGACAGGTGGACTCGTTTTTGCAAAAGGGGTCATTCCTAAACGAAGAATTACTGCAACGAATTATTGATAGTCTAAATTAGGGAACTGGGGGAAAGGACGCGATGACACTATCGCCTGCTCCAAAGCCGAAGAAAATTCTCTATATCGAGGATAACCCCTCGAATGCGACCTTGGTGAAGCGCATTTTGCAGCCCAAAGGCTACACCATCATTATCGCCGAGACCGGGTTAAAGGGCATTGATGCGGCATTGGAGCACAAACCCGACCTCATTTTGATGGACATCAACCTGCCGGATATGAGTGGTCGTGAAGTCACCACCCGTCTCCGCGCCTTCGAGCAGTTCCGTGACATGCCGATTGTGGCGCTTACCGCCCAAACGGACGATAAGCAGCGGGCAATGACGCTGATTTCGGGCGTATCGGGATTCATGGCAAAACCCATTGATGTGGCGTCCTTCCCCAAACGCATTGCCTTTTATCTGGAGGGGGGTAAAGATTTACCCAAAGTTGCCAATCCCGACGAGGCCCGCCGCAATTATCACAAAGAACTGACCGAACATCTTGAAAAGCGTCTGCGTGATCTGGAAGCGGCCAACTCCAAACTGCGCCAATTGGACGTCATCAAAGACGACTTTATCAAACGGACTGCTCACGAACTGCGCACCCCCCTGACCATTATTTATGGCTATGGGCGTTTGTTGCAGACCGCACCACCCGTCCACCAGTTGACTCAGACTAATCCGGAGATCGGAGCCTACGTGGATGCGCTGGTCGAATCGGTGGAGCGCCTGCACGATGTCATCAATGAAATTTTCACCGTCTATCGCCTGACCACCGGACAAATTGAACTCAATCTGGCCCAATCGAATCTGGGTGAGATTGTGCAGTATGCGCTAGACGACTTTAAGCAGGCTGCCCAACAACGCAATGTGAATGTTGAATTTACCCGCGAGGGCTGGCCCACCAAATTGATGGTTGATTTTGAATTGCTGCGTTTGGCGCTGGCAAATGTGATCGGCAATGCCATTAAATTCACCCCCGATGGTGGCAAGGTCTCAATCAACCACACCGAAACCCCCGACACCGTTAAAATCATCGTACACGATTCCGGCATCGGGATTCCACTAGAGGAGCAGCACCGCATTTTTGAGAGCTTTTATTCGTTCGAGAAAACCGATCACCACTCCACCAGCAAGACCGCTTTTCGTGGGGGCGGGTTGGGTCTAGGTCTATCCATTTGTAGGAGTATCATCGAGGCACATGGAGGCAAAATCCACGTCGAAAGTCAGGGGCAAGACGTTGAAAAAATGCCCGGCAGCACCTTCCATATTGAGATTCCGCTAACGAATCGCGGACAAACCCAAGTTCCTGTCGCTACGGACGTGACTCCCGTACAATAGGGGGCATGAACCTAAAACAGTTAGAGAAGCACTCCGGACTAATTGCCGCCTTGTTCACTCCCGTTTTTTTGGGGATGAATCCAGTTTTTGGCAAATTAGCCCTGCGTAATGGGGCCGACCCCTTTACTGTTGCTGCCCTTCGCACCGTATTGGCCGCCGTGTTGCTATGGGTCGTTTATCGGCTTTTCGCCAAACAATACCTCTATATATACCCCCTCGGGCTAATGAACTGCATCGCCATTGGCTCGGTTAATGGCATTGGCTCGTTGATGTATTACAACGGCCTACATCTGCTGAATGCTTCAATGGCCCAACTGATTAATGCTCTCTATCTGGTTTTTGTCATGATTCTGACCCGTATCAGTGGTCAGCAACTCGGCTGGCGCACTATTCTACGAACTTCGATTGCTATGATCGGCATTTTGTTGATTGCGGGTGGGGTGGCAGGTGAAACGAACTGGCTTGGGATTGGCCTGATGATGGGCAATGCACTGTTGTTTGCTGGGACGGTGGTCATGAGCCAACGCGCCCTCTATGATATGCCCGCCCAAACTGTCGCCTTTTATGTTCTGGCGACAATGGCGGCGGTCGTCGCGGTGGCACGCCTTGCCTATAATCTGCCGCTGTTCCCGGATACCCCGACCAATGGTGATATTGATGCGTGGTGGGCGATTGTAGGCCTTGCTGCAACGACTGCCCTGTCGCGCCTGATGATGTTTTTGGGGGTCAAGGGCTTGGGCAGTGTCCGCACGACTTTATTGGTGGTGTTGGAGATGGCGGTTTCCATCTCGCTGTCGTTCGTTTTTTTGGGCGAACGCTTCACCGCTATTCAATGGTGGGGTGCAGGGGTATTGTTAGCCAGCATCTTGTTGCCCACCGGACACGTCACGCCCGATATTAGCCCCACCGAATATCTGCCCCGTTTGGTGCGTGTGCGGCTCTATCAGGTCGCATTCAATCATGTGTTTAATCCCCGCAAAGGCAAAATCTCGACTCAGGAAGTTCGTAAACTGCAAGAGTTGATTGCCAAAGATAAGTTTGCAACGCAGGATATGCGGATTATTGACGAGATGATGGATCAAGAGGAATAGACGCTTGCTATCATACTTTTCCATCCCTAACGGTCAACCTTGACCCTATGCCTATGACGCTCCCGCATAAAATCGTAACCATGGTTACGAATTCCCTTATTGCTTATATAAACATAGACCATATGTTCTGAATTTTGCGATCACATAGCCAATTGCGCGGGTAAAAAAAGTTCTCGCTTGAATGCATAGCATAAGTCTGATAAAATTTCGCCGCTGAATTCGCTGAGAATTCGCTTTTTACTAATCTCCACACATCCTGACGACGCAGTGTTGCCTGTACCCCCAAAAGGGCGGGTTGATGCGCCGGATGAAGGATGTGGTCGTGAAAAACACAATCTAAGGAGCTTTTACAGAATGTCTGCACCTTCCTCAAGTGTCGTCTCCCTCAAGGCTTTGTTGGAGACAGGTGTTCACTTCGGGCATCAGTCCCGCAAGTGGAATCCCAAGATGAAGCCGTATATCTTTACCAAGCGTAACGGCATCCACATCATTGACCTGCAACAAACCGTTGTCACCGTCAACGAAGTGTATGATCTCGTGCGCGATAACGTCGCCCGTCGCGGCACTGTGCTGTATGTCGGCACCAAACGCCAAGCTCAAGAAACTGTTGCTTCCGAAGCCGAGCGCGTGGGGATGCCCTATGTCAACACCCGCTGGTTGGGTGGTACGCTGACCAATTGGAAAACCATTAAACAGCGTATTGATACCCTGAAGCGGTTAGAAGCTGCCAATGCCGAAGGTGGCTTCGAAGAACTGACCAAGAAGGAACGCTTGCTGATTGAGCGTAAGATTGCACGTCTGCAACTGCGTCTAGGTGGTCTGCGGTCAATGGAACGCCTACCTAGTCTGATGTTCGTGGTGGACGTTCGCCGCGAACAGACCGCCGTCAAAGAAGCCAATATCATGAAGATTCCGGTCATCGCGCTGGTGGATACCAACTGTGACCCGGATATGATTGATTTCGTCATCCCCTCCAACGACGATGCCATCCGTGCTATCAAGCTGTTGACCAGTGTCATTAGTGATGCGGTCAATGAAGGCGTCAATATGCGTAAGGCTTACGGGTCGGATGTTGAAGTTGCTGGCGTGACGGATGCGGGTTATGTGGGTGCAATGGACGAAGGCGCCTTGGATGAAGCCTATTTGGGAGAATCCACTCTCGCCAAACTGCGTGAAGGTGATTTGGCCTTCGATGATGAACTCTTTGAGGAAACCGAAGATCAACCCAAACGCAGAAGATAGTTGAAACAATCAGAAGCAGCAAAAGGGAGAATATCAAACTTGGTGCAAATTACGGCTCAACAGGTCAAAGAACTCCGTGAAATGACGGGGGTTGGCCCGGCGGAATGCAAAAAAGCGTTAGAGCAATTTGAAGGCAATTTGGATAAGGCCGCCAATTACCTGCGCGAAAAAGGCTTGGCAAAGGCCGCCAAAAAAGCGGGCCGCGTTGCCAATGAAGGGCTTATCCAGACCTATCAACATCACAATGGCCGTTTGGCGGTTGTGGTTGAAGTCAACTGTGAAACCGACTTCGTAGCCAAAACCGCGGCGTTCCAGCAGTTTTCGCATGATGTGGCCTTGCATATTGCCAATCTTGCGCCCAAATATGTACGTCGCGAAGAAATCCCACAATCGGTGGTTGATGCCGAGCGTGGCGTTCAAGAAAAAATCGCCCAAGAAGAAGGCAAATCCCGCCCAGCCAACATCATCGAAAAGATTGTGGATGGGCGCATGGAGAAATTCTTTGCAGACATCGTGCTGCTGGAACAACCTTTCATCAAGGACGATGCCAAGACCATTGAACAACTCCGCAAAGAAGCGGTTGCCGCTGTCGGCGAAAACGTGGTCATCCGGCGCTTCGTCCGCTTTGAACTCGGCGAAGTGGGTGACGCACCCGCTGAAGGCGAAGAATAACGCGGATTGTGGCGCGTTAATGTGAACGATCAAAAGGGAATCTGGCAACTGCCTGATTCCCTTTTTTTGCACGAAAATACCCCTAGAAAGGAACACAAAATCGCATGGTAGGCTCACTTGGTACACTGACTCAAACGCCCATCTATAGACGTATTGTCATCAAACTCAGCGGTGAGGCGATGGCCGGCCCGGAAGGGTATGGCATTGACCCCAACGAAGCTGCCACAATTGCACGACGTGTCAAAGAGGTGCATGACCTCGGTGTTCAAATTGCCATCGTGATTGGAGCCGGTAACCTTTGGCGCGGAAACGTTGGCGTGCAGGGGGGCATGGATCAGTCCACCGCTGATTATATGGGTATGATCGCCACCGTGATGAATGGCATGGCCTTACAAGATGCCCTACAGCGTGTGGGAGTTGAAAGCCGCGTCCAGACCGCGATTGAAATGAATAAGGTTGCTGAACCCTATATTCGTCTGCGGGCCATTCGGCATATGGAAAAAGGGCGCGTAGTGATTATTGCGGGTGGTACGGGCAATCCATTTTTTACCACCGACACGGCAGCGGCATTACGGGCGGCTGAAATTCAGGCCGATGTCATTATCAAGGCGACCAAAGTAGATGGCATTTATCGGGAAGACCCCAAGATTAACCCTAACGCCGAACGCTTTGACCGAATTACCTTTTCGGATGCCATCAACTATCGCCTCAAGGTGATGGATATGACGGCCTTCACCCTTTGCATGGACAACAATATGCCCATTGTCGTTTTGAATTTTTGGCACGAAGGCGGCCTAGCCAAAGCGGTGTTGGGTCACGCCATTGGGACGTTTGTGGGCAACGATTAAACCGTTAGGGTTTTAAATCAATCAAGTAACAGCCAACGTTGTCATTCAGTTTGTCAAATTGGTACTGATATGTCATAAGCCATTTGGGTGGGACTGTATCTTTATCCTCACAGAAGACATAAAAGCCCCAATTTTCTGGGCTAGAAGGACTGGTGACTTCAGTTGGCGTGACCTCAAAACGGACGCGGCGCTTGGCGTAATAGCTTAGGTGCGGCGCTCCGTAATCTTCTAAATTGATCACCGCTATTTCGTCAGGGGTTGTTGATTTACCGATCAGCACTGCCCAGTCATAGCGTTCTTGTACAACGTCAATGTTGAAGAGTCGAAGAGACCAGCGGGCACTTCCAAATACGTACAAGACTAGTAGGCTATAGAGAATTAATCGCCATGCGAGCTTAGGTCTGTCACCATAAGCATATAAGGTTTTGAAAAAACCTACAGCTGCCCAAATGCTGAATGGTGCAACGAGATAATAGATGAGGTAATCGTGTTTGTAGGTTGCTTGCCAGAATACCCCGCAGTATAGAATCGTGACCAAAGCAGGAATCACTAGCAAGATTTCGTTTTCGTTGGGCTTACCCCTGATTAACTTGAATATACCAATGATAGCCAGAAACGTGACCACTGGGGTTGGCAACCAAAGTAACCTTGACCCAACAACCATTGACCACAAGAGTGGAGTTATTACTTCATCGGCATTATTGGTAGTCCGACTTAGGAAAGCATCTCGCAAAGTATTGATGGAATCTGGTTGTTGCCAAATATAAAGTAGAATTAGGCTTGCTATCGTGCTTATAATGCCTACAAATATAGGCCAGAGATTTCTGATTCGAGCCTTTTTGCCGTAAATGAAGGCGTGGCATCCAATCAGAACCCAGAAGAGATACCATGCCCAACTCACAAAACCGCCTACTATTACAAGGAGAGTAAGTGTCGGAATGTGCCATTTTTTGGGATGTTTTAGCCATGCCTTGTAAATAAGGATTACGGTCAACATGAGAGGCAGGGTAAACTGCTCATGACCAATTTTGGCACTAAAGTAAATCATAAGGGGTGTAAAGCCAAAGAAGACTAAGCTTAACAGTGCAACCTTGTTACCGTATAACTGTTTAGCGGTCTGAAAAATCAAGGCTGCCGCCAGTAGCGATGTGAGCAGAGGTACTAGACGCGCTGCAAATTCAGAATTGCCAAAAAGCCCTATTCCTAGATAAGTCAGAAGTGGGATACCGGGGGGATGATGTTGATTGACGTCCCATTCTTCAGGGGTGGATTGATAAGCATTTACAATCGGTTGAAATCGAGTAGAAATCAGGCCATATTGTTGATAATTCTCTGCCGCTGTCTCCCAATAGATATTGTCCCAATCATGATGACCAATAAACTTTCGGGTACGCTCTTGCGACCACACTAATATGATTAAGATGAATATCAGCGATAATCGCAGGTATTGGCTCTTGTTTGTCGGTTTCATTCTATAGTGCATTTTCAAATCAACGATCCATAGACATACTAGGCAATCTAATGCCAATTGGTTGAAGATGGCGAGCCTCTGCCGATGAGCCTCATTAACCTTACTAGATGTTATTCTTTAGAATTAGTAAAGCGAACTCCAAGTGTTCAAATTTAATAATATACGAAAAATAGTTTCCTATCCAAGCAATACAGTAGTTTTTATACAAAATCTATATTATTTTTATCATTCTTCAATTCCGGGCTTTTCGCTATAAATACGCGGATAGAGAGCAAAACCATACTCTAAAGAGGTAGTTTCTCCATTAACGTTTTTTGGTTAAAATACTCAGCATCAATTGTATGGGAGCTATAGCATGAGTTTTTTTGGCAAAAAGAAGTCTTCGCCAGCCGATGAGGATAACAGCGCCTCATCTTCCTTACCATCTAATGAAGCCCTAGGCCATAATCCTGACCGGACTGAGTATCTTTTTTGGTATACCGAAGAGGGTTATATCATCGCGCAGGATAACACCTGTCAGCATGAATATATCCAGATGACACCCTGCCCATCGTGTGGTGGCAAGTTACGTGTTATTGCCCATCTAAATCGCGGCGGACAAGGATTGAGTGAACTGGTGACAGTTTGCCAGAACTGCCGTTATACCGTGAATTTTATCTTTGACATCTCCAACGATGTCTATCAAAAATGGTGGGCAGATCAATTGGGGCCACTCTATATTCGCCAATATGATGGCCCACCACGCGAACCGGTCAGTCAGGATTAGATCACCCCGGCGGATACATTGGGTAACTCGATGGATAAGCGGAGTCATCATCGGTGGTAGATTCAACTGGCGGCATGGCTCCGGCGGCTGTTCCCGGATAGCTAGTCGGGACTCGCGGCGCGACATAGCTCGCTGGTGCGACTGTTGGGCCATAAGCGGTTCCCCGCGAGACGGATGCGCGTTCAGTTGTTGCCAATCCACCTTGTTCACTTGTTCCAATCAATTTGCCAAGATCGCTGTTTTGCAGCACATTGGTGCGGGAATTGACCAATTGAGTAAGCGCTTCTTCGGTGGCGCTTTGACCTCGCAAGACCGTCAGTTGCCACATCTCACGCTCACTCCCAAAAACAGTCTCAATCTTGCGAACCCATTCCAAAACGTCAGCCGGGGCTAAATTATCCATTTTGGGTTCAAGCTGATTCACCAAATTTTCTAACTGGCGGGCGGTCTTGCTATAAATTCCATAATTCTGTTCATATTGTTGTAGTCCGATATACGCCATTAAGCCATTAATCAGCGCCACCGTTACTGCGACTAGATAACCCACGCCAAACGCGGCGAGGGCTGGCCCAAGTACCCCTACTAACAAAATGATGGCACGCCATTGGCGGATTTTTTTGAAGTCTTTTACTGCCCGACGGTTATACCATTCGGCTTGGGGCAGCACCCGTAGGCGCAAATAGTCGTCAAGAGCGAGTGGGGTATAGCCGTCATCCTCAGTGTGATCGGTGGCATACGGGTTGGGTTTGGCGAATTGTTTGGACTCTTTACCTTCGTTCTCGTCAATCAGATTTATCTCAATTGGGATGCTTACGCCCATTCCCTCAAGCTGTTCGTCGGTTTTTTCGATGACTTTTGCCAGCTTGTCTAGGTCTTCCATCGTGACCAATTCCAGATACCGCTTGAGACGTAGTTCATAGATGCTCAATTTGATGGCTTCGGCGGCAACCCGAAAACCCACCCAACCATTACCCGCCTCAAAACGCGCGGCATAGGTCAAAATGGCGGCACTCAAGAGGGGCAGGATTACCAGCAGCACCCGCATAAATACCTCAAGGTCGTCGTTGTTTTGGCTGTATCGCGCATCAATCACGGCGGCGCAGGTTGTAATAAAACTCAATCCTATGATGAGCCACCGCACACGCTTGTAACGGGTTTTCAGCAGCTTGGAGGCTTCATCAAAGGCATTAAAGCGCCGCCATGCGTTATCGAGGGCCGCTAGAATTTTGCGGCTAGAGGCCGGAATCGCTGGGGGGGCTTCAACGGGCGGGACAGATTGGTCGGTCATAACGAACTCCTGTGAGTGGAAGATAATTCAAACGCTGCATTAACTCGCTAGAATTATAGGCGAGAGGTTATAATGGGCAAAACTTTTTGAGGGATGTATTGGAAGAATGTCCAGCCAAGCACCAAAACCTGACCGGCAAGATGACCTTTTACGTAAGGTGTTTTTTCGCAACGCCGCTGAAAATCAAAGACAGGTCGTGGCAGTTGTTGTCCTATTGGCGGTCGTGACGATCATTATCGGCGGGTTATATTTGGCCCAAACCACGACCAGCATTACCACCGCCCGTGATATTCAGCAAATGAGTGAATATCGCAGTCGCCTTGAACGTGAAAATGAAGTTCTGCGGGCGGATATTGCCCGAATGCAGAATCTAGGTAGTCTACAAACACGTGCCGCCACGCTCGGTTTTCAGCAAGCCGGCCCGGAAGATATTTTTTATTTGGTGGTGGATGGTTATGTGTATAATGTGCCGGCGCCGACGCCAACCTTCGTGCAATCCACCACGACGCCGGACGAATATCAAGAAAACTTCGCGGGTTGGCTCAAACGCCAATATGATGCCTTAATTGACCAATTTAGCGAGTGGGGCAACTAGTCGAGTACATTGCGGGAGAACACGAGCTATGCCATCTATCCATAACCGCCTGAATCTGATCGGCCTATTGATGACACTCATTAGCGTTGCCCTGATTGCCCAACTGCTCTCGTTTCAATTTCGGCTTGACCCTGCGGTTGCCGAAGAATTGCAATTGAGGGCCGGGTCAACTGAAAACCGCGAAGTTGAAATTAAGCCCAATCGAGGCCAAATCGTGGATCGTGACGGTGATGTGCTGGCGGTCAATCGTATGGAATACCGTATTGCGATTAGCCCTAGCTTGCTCGGTCAAGATCGGCGCGAAACTGCTAAAGAATTGGCTAAGGTCTTGGATGCCAGTGAATTGGATATTTACCAAGCCCTACTGCCGGATGAAAATGGCATCTATGCGGGTTATGTGGTCTTGAAAACACCCGTCACACCCGAAGTTAGCCAAGCGGTGGCAGATTTGGGGATTCCCGGTATCCTGATTGAGCCCATTCCCCAACGCGATTATCCGCAGGGGTCGTATATGACTCAGGTGTTGGGGTTTGTGAACTACAATTCGTCTGGCTATTTTGGCATTGAGGAGTTCTACCAGCGCGAATTGGCAGGCCAGAGCCGCATCACCACTGAATCCAATAGCCTGTTGGATATTTCGGATGATTCTGAGGTTCGTAACGGGCAGACCCTGCAATTAACCATTGACCGCGACATTCAATGGCTTGCCCAACAGGTTTTGGATGAAGCCGTCGCCGAATATGGGGCACTAGGGGGGACGATATTGATAATGGATCCCCATACGGGTGAAATTTTGGCGATGGTGTCCAATCCGCCGATTGACCTCGAAAGTTATCTGGAAGACCCTGCTAGCCGAGGAGAAAACCGATTTACCCCCAGTGTCAGTTATACCTATGAACCGGGCAGTACCTTCAAAGTATTGACCGCCGCCGCCGCGCTGGATATTCAGCAGCCGGGGTTAGATTTGAATTGGTCTTATAACAATCAGGGCTGTGAACAGATGGCGGGGGTGCAAATCTGCGACTGGGATCGGAAGGCCAAAGGGGGAACGACTTTTACCACCTGTCTGGTTAGTTCATTAAATACCTGCACAGCGCATTGGTTGGTCGGGACAGATGCTGTCCCCGGTGTTGGCAGTACCCGCTGGTACGATTTTTTGGATCGTTTTGGGTTTGGACGCCCCACCAATGTTGATATTGCAGGCGAGGAATTAGGGATTGTCAATTGGCCCGGTTCGTCAGGATGGAACGAAGCCAACTTTGTCCAGACGAGTTTTGGGCAAGGGATTGCCGTCACGCCGATTCAACTGATGACCGCCATTAACACCATCGCCAATGATGGCCTGATGATGCAACCGCATATCGTAAAACGGCGCATTGATGGCGACCATGTATTTGAGCATACCCCAACCCCCGTTTCCCGCCCCATTTCGGCAGCGACGGCCCAGCAAGTGCTGGATTTGATGACGGCAGTGGTCAACAATAACGGCGAAGGTAGCAGGGCCCAGATTGAGAATTATCAGGTGGCGGGCAAGACGGGCACATCGCAGAAAATCGGACCGGACGGTCGCTATTCGGATACGGAAAGCTGGGCCAGTTTTGTTGGGTTTATCCCTGCCAATGACCCACAGATTTCGGTTCTGGTGCTGCTTGACCGCCCCTCTGCCCCTCAATCGTATTATGGTAGCCAAAGTGCCGCCCCGACCTTTGCAAAATTGGCACAGCGGTTGGTTGTTTTACTGGATATTCCACCGGACACCGTGCGGAATGAACTCATTAGCGCGGGTGGACGCCCGTTTGACAGGGAATAGGTATTGTGAATTCAGAAATTCCTTTTGCAATCTCACTTGGCGCGGTCACTTTTCTGCTGGTCGCCATTTGGGGAGCGCCCTTTGTTGAAATTTTGCGCCGCCTGAAAATCGGCAAACAGGTTCGGGCGGAGTTAGCGGAACATCAGTATAAGACAGGGACACCCACGATGGGCGGGATTCTCATTTTGATTCCGGTCTTGGGTATCACAATGGGGCTTAATTTGGCGGGCCTGATTCGGGAAGGGCTGACGGGGCAATCTATTTTGATTCCTCTGGTGGTGCTGGTCGGTTATGGGCTGTTGGGGGCCTATGACGATTGGGAAGGGATTCTGCGTTCTAAGAATAAAGACAAAAGCAAAATCGGCTTGGGGATTCCGCCGCGTGCCAAATTTCTTGCCCAAGTCGTGTTAGGCATTATCGTTGCCGTCATCATGAGTCGCGCCAAAGTCCAATTTAGCAATGTGATTTTGATTCCCTTGTTCACCGACGAAATTGCGATTCCCCCCATCCTCTGGATTGCGATTGCGGCGTTTTTGCTGGTTGCCACCTCCAACGCGCTGAATTTTACGGACGGGTTGGATGGGCTTGCCGGGATTATCACCGCTAGTGCCTTTGCTGCCTATGGCTTTATCGGTGCGTTACAAGGGCAGGTCTTTTTGGTGCAGTTTTGTTTTATCATGGTCGGGGCGTGCTTCGGCTTTCTATGGTACAACGCACATCCGGCCCAATTGTTTATGGGCGATACAGGGTCATTGGCATTGGGGGCGTCGCTTGCCACGATTGCCTTGATGACCGGACAATGGCTGCTCCTGCCGCTTATCGCCATTATCCCTCTTGCCGAAGTTGTGAGCGTAATTATCCAAATCTCCTATTTTAAATGGTCGGGTGGACAGCGGATTTTCCGAAAAACCCCCATACATCATCATTTCGAAATGGGTGGTTGGAGCGAAACCCAAGTGGTACAGCGTTTCTGGTTGGTTGGTATCCTTGCCGCGATGACCGGCGTCGCGTTTGCCCTCCTATAAACCTATGCAAAAATCATCCCAAACCCTCCAAGAATTGACTCCCACGGCCCAACTTGGCATGGCATTTCATTTTACGTCCGATGATCTACGGGCGAATCGAGAGGGCACATTGACCCGAAGGCAGCGGCGAAAACTGATGGGGCAATTTTGGTCAACGCTCATGATTGGACTGCTCTTGCTGCTTGGCCCAAGTGTGGTCGGGTTGATTTTGGTGGCATGGGGGACAGAAAAATCATTCGGGGATATTTTGACCAACAGTGCGGCATTGGCGGGTTATCTCACCGGGGTAATTGCCCTCGCTTTTTATGTGGCGATAAATTTCAAATCACTTCTGCTGCCGTTTGATATGCTGCGGGGCAGGGTATTGGCGCTCTCCGGCCCGGTCAAACGACATGGGCTATATCTGCATGTGCGGGGTACGCGCTTATTGATGGAGTCCGCTGTATTAGACCTTATCCAAGATGGCTTGCACTACACCTTTTATGTGCTTCCCCGTTCGCGCAAGATTCTCAGTGTCGAATTTTCGGAATAGTCCCATAGTAGCGGTACAATTAAATAAAATTATCGGTCTATCATTTTGAAATGGCTAAATTGCTATGTCCACTGTAAATGAACCCGACTCCACATCGTTAAAGGGCAAAAACGTAATTGTCCTCGGCATGGCTCGGCAGGGTAAGGCATTGGCCCGCTGGTTGCCGACACAGGGCGCTCGTGTGACGCTTTCCGATAAGCGTGATGCGGGTGATCTTGCCGATGATATTATGGAGTTTATCACCGAACCCAATGTTAAATTTGCGCTTGGCGGACACCCCAATGAACTTTTGGACGATGCCGATGTTTTGTGCGTCTCAGGGGGCGTGCCGCTTAATATCCCGATTGTGCAAGAAGCCTTTCATCGGGGGATTCGTGTGACTAATGACGCCATTCTTTTTTTGGAACGCTGCCCCGCCCAAATTATTGGTATTTCCGGCAGTGCGGGTAAAACCACCACGACCACCCTTGTGGGCGAAATGTGCAAAAAGGCGGGCAAACATACATGGGTCGGCGGCAATATCGGCGATGTTTTACTCGACCATTTGGATGAAATTCAACCTGAAGACATGGTGGTCATGGAACTCAGTAGTTTTCAGTTGGAACTCGCTGATGTCAGTCCGGCGATTGCCTGCTTGTTGAACATTACCCCCAATCATTTGGATCGGCATGGCACGATGGAAGAATATGCCAGAGCCAAATCGCAGCTTTTTATGAATCAAGGGCCGGATGATATATTGATTTATGGGCGGGATAATCTCATTGCCAGCGCCCTCAGCGACCATGCCCCCGGCGAAAAAGCCTCATTCTCGATTGCGACGCTGGTAGCCGATGGCGCATGTTTGGTGGGTGAGCGCCTCATGTTGATGGGCAACTGCTCCCCGACGATGATGGCAAAGGTGATTTGTAACCGCGATAAGGTCAAACTGCGCGGGATGCACAACGTCTCGAATGTTCTGGCGGCGTGTGCGGTGGCGGGGGCGGCCAAAATTCCACTAGAGGCCATGCAGGAAGTAGCGCAATCCTTCAAGGGTGTGCCGCACCGCCTTGAACTGGTTGCTACAGTGGATGATGTCCTATGGGTGAATGATAGTATTGCCACCTCACCGGAACGGGTGATTGCAGCCCTCGAAAGTTTCAAGGAACCGGTTGTGCTGCTGCTAGGCGGACGCGACAAAAAGCTCCCGTGGGAAGAATTAGCGGCGATTGCAGTCAATCGTTGCAAGGCGCTGATCTGTTTTGGGGAACATGGCCCGGCGATTGCCGAACATGCCCGCCGCGCACGGGGCATGGCCTCTACCGGAATGCTGAAGCGGGTTGTGAATGAGGTTTCTGATTTGGCGAGGGCTGTTGAATTGGCGGAGCAGTTAGCCTCGGCGGGTGATGTGGTGCTGCTCAGTCCCGGCGCAACCTCGTATGATGCCTATAAAGATTTTGAGGAACGCGGCGAACATTTCCGCCAGTTAGTGGAACGGGTACGCCGCAAACGTATGTAGCCCCATTCAGCCCAAAAATCTTTTTGCGCTACAATCAACCTCATCGAATATTTTGGTAGACTCGATGAGGTTTTTTGGCCCATGCGAAAGTATTTTTTGCTCCTCACCCTATTGGCAATATTGAGTTTTAGTGGTCTAGGCGGCGTCTATTCGCCAAGTCACGCGCAGGACGGCCCAAGTTATCCGTGTGCCGCCACTCATTACCCCGAATTTGGCGGCTGTGAGGCTGGCCCGAATAATGAGGTCACGGTTGCCTATGGGGTCTATAACAACCGCGAAAATGATCCGGCGGCTGTCCCCGCCGAAATAGTAACAGCAACCGCTGAGGCGATAACGGCGGCGGCGGGTGTGGATGTTCGAATCATCAATGATTGGGCCGAAGTGCAAAGCGGCTCGGACATGCTGCAAATTGTCAATAATGTGCCTGTTGAAGGGGCGCTCTACACGATTTTCCTGCCGATTGGCTGGACACCCGAAGGTTCATATCCGGTTGCCTTGAGTGGCAATGGGGCAGGCACTTCCAATAATCAGCGTTTTTATATGGGTCAGGAATTGGATGCCCCTTCCATTGTGGCCCGTAGCACGGAGACTGGCAGTTCCGGCGTAATCCTTGCCATATCCAACGCAGGCGGTACGGAAAGTCAGGGGATTGATGAGGTGACCTATCGCTCGGTTGAGGCGTTTTTCAAATGGATTGAAACCAACGCCGGGGGTGATCCTGAGCGATTTGTGACGGCAGGTGCGAGTCGTGGGGGTGGTTCGGCGCTTATGTGGGCCATCAACCCGCTTGGACTGGATTACACGGTGCGTGGGGTGTTTGCCGATGTACCGCCGACTCAATATGGAACATTGACACAGCGCAGCCCCTTAACCTATCCCTCACTAGCGGCTATTAATGTTCTGGTGCTTAAAGACCTGCTCGGCTGGAAATATGGGACACCCAAAGGCCCCGGCCAAAATCCATCACTAGCGATGGAATATCTCATTGGCGAGGGTGATGTTGACGCGGCTAATGCGATCAGCCCGTATGGCATGATTGATGGGTTAGCGGGCAAGGATTTGATGATTGCACATGGCACCCATGACTCATTTTTCCAGTTGGCGCCGTTCCTCGAATTTGACCGAAAACTCAATGAAGTCGGTATCGAACACGGCACCATTATCACGATAGGGAATGGACATGCCCGTTCGGTCTATCTGTGGCAGGTCTTTGAGCAGTATATGAATGCGCTGGGGGCGGGTGAAGATTTTGCTATCCCGACAGGCCGCCATTTGTGGATTGATACCGCCCCGGCCAGTGATGATGATATTGCACTGGCGGATTATTTCAGCACTGTTGGTATGGACGCGGCAATGGCATCTGAACTACCCTTCACCGTCGAACTACCCTATCAAAGCGGGGTGGGGTTGCCGATTGATGTCAGCGCGTGCGGCGCTCTCGGTGTGGATTTCTCGGTAGCATGGACGGGGCCTAGCGGTGGTGATCCTGTGCCGGTGATTGAAGGTACATTTGATGAACATGAGTGCGTGAGTGTGCAAATCCTGACGCCTGATGCGGTTGGCGATTATGTTTGGATCTTTACCTATCGGGGTGAGGAAATTAGCCCGACCAATACAGCCGCCCGCGATGAAAATGGCTGCGCGACTATCCCTGCCATTACAAGCGTTACCGAACAACAACCATTTTTCAGCCAGACGTATGCCTATGATGGTTCGCTGGCGTTTGGCATTGACCAATATGTCGCTCAATCGGGGGAATGTATGGTTCAGTAGAGCCATTATTGAATACAAGGGCAGTCCACAAAAACTGCCCTAATTTTTTTCTCAAACTCCTCTCATTACCTCTTCATTTTTTACGCGCAAGTAAACATTAAAACTCGATGAGTAATGTTGAATAAATGCTTTATTAGAGGCGTAAAAGCGCATATGGTGTTTTTTATCCTAGATGATAAGTTAATTAAAACCCGCCAAAAGTATTGAATCTACGTCCCCTTCCTCAGTACCATTAGGATGTGTCGGAAAACGAAGCAGGGATGGCAAAGAATACCTATGCGTTCAGTGGTGGTCATTGGTGCGGGGATGGGAGGGTTGGCAACAGCCCTACGGTTACGTCATCAGGGGTTTGCGGTAACCGTTCTCGAAAAACAGGCTCGGCCCGGTGGTCGCAGCAATGTGATCGAGGAATCCGGCTATCGGATTGATATGGGGCCGACCATTCTAGTTATGAAATCGGCTTTTGAGGAAACTTATCAATCCATCGGGCGCGACATCAATGAGTGTCTGCAACTCACCCAGCTTGACCCCAATTATCGTGTTTATTTCCATGACGACACCCATATTGACCTCTATAGCAATATGGCACAACTGGCGGCTGAGGTCGAAAAAGTTGAGGCTCATGGCGCGGAAAAACTGTTCCAATTTATGGGGGCCAGCGCCAAAAAATATCAACTGGGCATGGATTTTGTTGACCGCAACTTTGACCGCATCACCGATCTTGCTAATCCCGTCGCGGGCCTGCGTTTGTTGCAGACCAAAGCCCTCGCCCAACTCTATGGTCAGGTTGGGTCGTTTTTTGAAAGTGATAAACTCCGCAAAGCATTTTCATTCCACTCGATGTTTTTGGGACTTTCGCCATTCGATGCTCCCGCCATGTATTCGCTAATTACCTATGCCGACCTTGCGTTGGGGATGTGGTATCCACGCGGCGGAATCTACAGCATCATCGAGGATTTTTTACGAATTGCCCACGAAACGGGCGTGCAGATTCGCACCAATACACCGGTGGAAAAAATCGTCGTCGAAAATGGCAAAGTGACCGGGGTTCAATTGGAATCTGGGGAGGTTGTCAAAGCTGATCTGGTCGTTTCAAATGCTGACCTGCCTTATACCTATAAACACCTCGTTGATGGCGAAGTGCGCCGCGATTATCCTGATAAGCGCCTCGACAAAATGGAATATTCCTGCTCTGGCTATCTGCTCTATCTGGGGGTAGACCGGATTTTTGAGAATGTGCGACATCAAGCGCTGTATTTTTCGGATGACTATCGCGCCAACTTGAAGGCCATCTTTAACGATAAGGTACTGCCAAAAGACCCGTCTTTTCATATGAATATCCCGACAGTGACTGACCCCTCACTTGCCCCGGATGGTCACAGTGTCATCTATCTACTTGCACCAATGCCTAATCTTGAAGCCAACATTGATTGGCAGAAAACTGCTCCCCTTGTGCGTGAGCAGTTGCTAAACCAAGTTGAAAAGGTGTTGGGTACGGATGTACGTCGGCATATTGTTTTTGAGCGCGAATTCACCCCGATTGATTTTCAAAATAACATCAACGCGGTGCATGGGACGGCCTTTGGGTCGCTGGCACAGAGCTTTTTCCAATCATCATATTTTCGTCCACACAACAAGGCCCGTGACATCGAAGGGCTGTATTTTGTGGGGCAAGGTACGTATCCCGGTATCGGTATGCCAATGGTTTTGATTTCCGCCAAACTCGTCACGGAAAGGATTATGCAGGAATGGGCGTAACAGAGCAGCACACATCGTTTGAATTCCCCATTGTCGGACATGGCCCAAAACTCGCTTCTCGTGATCTTTCTGCTGATTACGCCCATTGCTTTGAGGTCATGCGCGGGGCCAGCAAGAATTATTCATTTGCCAGCATGGTGCTGCCCGCCAGTAAAAGCCATCATGTTGCCGCGCTGTATGCCGTGATGCGCGTGGGGGATGATCGGGTAGATGTATCCTCGAATGGTTTTGCTTCACCACTGGCGGCGATTGAGGATTGGCGTGATAGCTATTGGCGGGCTTTTGAAATGGGAGATAGCCAGCATCCCGTGCTGCGAGCCTATCTGAACACCTGCCATGAATTGCACATCCCGCCGGAACTGCTGCATACTTATTTTCGGGCGATGATTGAAGACCTGACTATCAAACGTTTTCCCGATTTCGCCGCACTGCTGCATTATATGGATGGAAGTGCGATTCCGGTGGGGCGGGTTATGGCGCATATCTTGGGTACGCATACCCCGAATGTTTCGGATGTCTATGAAGGGGCGGATGCACTCTCTATCGCTATGCAGTTAAGCAATTTTTGGCGCGATATTGGTGAGGATTGGGGGATTGGCAGGGTTTACCTCCCCCAAGAGGATATGGCCCATTTTGGCGTGACCGAAGATGATCTCGCCAATCAGCGCGTTACCCCGGCGTTTGTTGATTTATTGGAATTTGAATTTGAGCGTACTGAACAATATTATGTAAAAGCGCGTGAGGCAGTCCATGATTTGGCGTCGGGCCGATGGGCGGTCATGGCGGCATTGGAAATTTACCGGGCGATTATTTTGAATATCCGCCGCAACCACTATGATGTTTTTACCCGCCGCAATGGGGCGAATCGTAATGAAAAAATTCGCTTGGCGATGAAGGCTTGGTGGCAGACACGCTAATCAGATAGTTCTGGCTTAGAAAGTCGAATGATTTTTTTACGCCAAGCGGCTGAATCCGTCTGATAGGGCTGCAATAATTCCAACAGTTTTTGGGAGGGTCGGGTTGAAGTATATAGCCCGCCTTCCAACCATGACGCAGTTTGGGCATACCCCATTGTTTCGGCGATGGCAAGCGATTCTGCTTGGGTTAGGGCATACGTCACCTTTGCCTGTTTGTCCTCAGACATGACACCCCATACAAAAGCGATCACTAAATTGGGTAGGAATTTTTCATACTTCCGGTTGATTGTAAACTGACTGCCTGAAGATGCTTTCATCTGAACAGGGATTGCCGTAAATTGGGCCATCTCGTCGTCAATATCAATGTAGGCGATTAAATCTATGCCTCGATCTCGCAAAGGCAAGGCGACCTCGATTCCCGCTGCCAATAATTCATTGACAAGCCGATTGCGCCCCATGATTTCAATAACCTGCGTATCTAATCTATCCATAGTTGCTTCGCTTTCTTACAGCCATCATTACCCCCGGCCTCGGCTCCATTGTAACGGCGAGGTGGGCATGAACCCTGTCTTTAATTAACGTAAATTCAAATTTCTGAAAGAGGCGGGCCAAGACGACTTTGGTTTCCACAAGGGCATAGGCCGCGCCGATACACATGCGCTTGCCGCCGCCGAAGGGAATGTAATGGTAATAATCATGGGACTGACCGGGGGCAAACCGTTCGGGGTCAAATTTCAGCGGGTCGGGCCATAGTTTTTCGTCGCGGTGGGTGTGATACATCGAATACATGACCCGTTTGCCATGCGGAACGGGGCAACCGTTGAACTCGGTATCCTGTGCCACCGAACGCATTCCCATCGGCAGGGGTGGAAACAGACGCAGGGTTTCATCAATCACCTGCCCAACATAGGTCAAATGCTCAATATTATCGGCATTGGGAGGGGTATCGCCTAAAACGCTATCAACTTCATACTGAATGCCCTGCACGATTTCGGGATGTTTGCCGAGTATATATAAGGCCCATGCCAGCAGGGTCGTACATGTATCATGCCCTGCCACAATCATCGTCAGTAACTGATCGCGGATGAGGTCGTCATCCATGTTGGCGTTCAGCAAAATGCCGAGCAAATCGTCTATGTCGGTTTGCATGGTGCGGCGTTCACGAATCACGCCATATAGATACTCATCCATCAATTTACGCGGGGCAGCATAGCCGGGGCGCGGGGCATTTTTCCAAAGAATCCAGATGCCGGGGGAGATAAATTGCAGAAGCCGCAGTACAGGCTTCCATAAACGCTCTAATTCGGGGGTGAAATCCATATTAAACAGCGTGTCCAGCAGAATCAGCAGAGCCACCTTCCGCATTTCGACCAGCATATCCAGTGGCTGGCCCTCGACCCATGTGTCACAAATCTGGTCAGTGCGTGCAACCATCGTTTCAACATACGCCCCGAGCCGTTTTTTGTGCAATGCGGGACTCATCAAACGGCGTAATTCGTCGTGCCGTTCACCATCTTCTACCAAGATGCCGTGTCGCAATAGCTGAGCTACGGGGTCGCCTTCGGGTCGCCACAGGAGGCTATCTTTGGACTCCACCAGCACAAAACGATTGGCGGTTGGCCCAATCATCACAATCGGCTTAAAGGTGGGCAGATTAATCTGAAAAATATCGCCATGACCACGATGAAAAGCCCCAATCGCGGCAAGGGGGTTGCGTTCCCGCAGCATATCACGCAGTGCGCCGAGTGATACCTGCGGGGAGGGAGTTGGAATAGAGTTTGGCATATAGTTTACAGAGGGTGAACCTCGATGGCGTCTTCCCCAAGCCGATTGTGATTATAGAGGCGCTCTAACAATTCATCACAAATCGCAATGCCCGGTTTAGGGAACTTCATATGTACCGGAAAATCACGGTCGGGCCGATGGAAGGCGATGCTCAATTCATCGTCACCGGGGTAGCTCTGCGCGATCTGGACAATACGTTTTAGGGCACGTTTGTCCTGTTCATCATCACTGCTGCGATTGAAATGCACCACCAAACGCTGGCGTGGAATGGCTGCTTTGGCGATTGGGGTGGTGGTGGTTTTCAATTTGGCCTTGACCCGATTAGGCGTAGATGGTTTTTCTTCAACGGGGGCTATCGCCTCGAACAGTGGAAGCGGTTTTTCGACAGGCATATCGGGTGACACATCATTGTCACCATCCGCCAGCATGTGGTTGTCATCCATTTCGGCTGCTTCGGTGTCGTCGTCCCCCATCAGCATCGAGTCTTCGAGTTCGTCTTCGGTCAGGGCGGGTTCAACTTCATAAGTGACAGGGGCGGTTTCGCGCACTTGATGATGACCATTACCCCCATTGGAAGTTGGAAGTGGATAGGCGGTGTCATCGGGTGGTTCAGGGAGATAGCCGTCATCATCCATGTAGGGTGGTTCATCATCGGGCAGCCAGTCAAATGGCATATCATTGAGCTTTTGTAGGGTATCTGCACCAGCGAAATCATTGGAGGGGGCGGCGCTGTGTACCGTGAAGTTCTGGGTCACACGGTCAACGATAATTTGCACCTCGCCATTCCGTAAATCGGCTTTGCCATAGACGACCAAAACTTTGTCGTCCTGTACGATGTCGCGCTGTAAATCCCAGACTTTCGGGAACATGACGGCATTAATGACGCCGTGCATATCCTCAATTTGTAGGATCGCCATGCTGTCGCCTTTTTTGGTAGTGATGACGCGCAGGTCAGTCACTAGACCAGCTACGGTCACAGACTTGCCGCTGATGACTTCGGATTGTTCTAGCAAATCTGCCGAGGTATGGGTGATAATTCTTTGCAGCACATGGCGCAATTCGCCCATTGGATGGTCGGTGACATAGAGGCCAGTTAATTCACGCTCCCAGCGGAGTTGTTCGCGCTTGTCGGCAGGCTTGGCGGGTTTTTCGATGACACTCCATACTGATCCGACATTCGTGCTGTCTTGACCGCCTCCCATCAGATCAAACATGGTGATCTGACCGATTTCGGCATCTTTACGACGGGCGGCGCTGTGGCTCATCAGGCGTTCAAGATTATGTAAGAGGGTTGGGCGATCACCGAAGTCATCCATCGCCCCGACACGAATGAGCGATTCAATGGCGCGTTTGCCAATGGCCCGCATGTCGCAGCGTTGGAGGAAATCATCTAAATCCTTGAAACGACCTCCGGCCTCGCGTTCTTCTAAGATATGGGCAATTGACCCCATGCCGACATTTTTGACCGCCCCCATGCCAAAACGAATATGCTTCTTGTCATCGTCGGTGTATTCAATATCAAAGTCTTGCCACGAATAATTCACGTTGGGTGGCAGGATATCAATGTCCATGCGGTTGGCGTCGGCAACAAACTGGCTGACTTTAGCAGAGTCATCATAATATACCGACATCAGCGCGGTCATGTATTCATGCGGGTAGCGACATTTTAAGTAGGCTGTTTGGCAAGTAATGACAGCGTAATCGGCGGCATGGGAATTATGCACGAGAATATCATTGGCAATGAAATTATGCATACCTTCGATGGTTAAATCGTAGGTCATTTCTTTGCCAATATACACTATAGAGGCGATTTCATCCCAATAGATGTCGCTTGTAGATGATGCTTCCTCGCAAATGGCGACCTCATAGCGACCATATCCTATTTCTCGACTGCTGCTGACAATGTTTAGTCTCAAAAGCAGATGTTGAAGCTGATGGGCGAAAAGGGCGGATGGGGCAATGAAACAAGCCTCAAAATCGCCGACTTGGGGAATGTCATGCCAGACTTGCCCAATTAGTTGGGTGATTTGGGAGTTAGAAAGCTCGAATATCTCTGCGGGGATAGATTTGAGGCTTCCTGCCGCCAACCGCTGACCTAAATCAACTAACTCATGCTCAGGCCACTCTTTGCTGCCTTCGACTGGAATACGGCGCGGAACGGCAACTTTATCCCCGACGGATAGTTCACCTAACAAGCGCCACCCATCAAAGGTATAAAAAGGATGGTTGTCCGTCGCTTCAATTTGTCGGCCCAAACGTGTAGTCAGGCGATAGACGGGCTTAACCCCGTTTTCCATGACCGCTGTTACTGAACCGTGCTGCAAGCGCAGGGAATCTATATCACAGCTTAGAGTCTGCTGAAGGTGTGTGCGACCAGCAGCAAGATCGCTAATTTTTACGATACGGCCTGTCTGTGCGTCTACAATTTCGGTGTTCCCACTGAGACACTTATTGAAGCCGTAGTTAGCGAAAAATTCGATCTGGTCGAAGATTTCGGCGGCGGTGTCGGCATCTACGCCACGTTTCGGCCCGTTTTCCATAAAAATGGCGCGATGGGCTTGGAGGTCTTTTTGTTTTTTCTTGGATACGGCGCGGCGCATTAAGTCAGCATCACCCAAGCTATAGCCAAATAACTCCGCCGCAATCTGCATGATTTGTTCTTGATAGGTGATGATGCCGTAAGTGTTGCCGATGATGGATTCTAGCTTGGGGTGCAAATAGACGGGTGCTTCTTCGCCATGCAGTCGTTTATTAAATTGGGGAATAAATTGCATCGGGCCGGGGCGGTAGAGCGAAATGGCCGCAATGATATGTTCAAATGTCTTGGGGCGCATCCCGGTCAGCATTTGGCGCATCCCGCTACTTTCCAATTGGAACACGCCAATGGATTCACCCCGCCCCAACATTTTGAAGGTTTCCTCAAGCCAATGGGTGGCTACTGGGTCATTGGGGTCGGGCTTAATTGGGATATTTGACATGTCATATTTAACGCCATGATGTTTTTCAATCAACTCACAGGCACGACGCAAAATGGTCAAGGTGGAGAGGCCCAAAAAGTCAATTTTTAACAAGCCGATGCTTTCGGCGGTTTCCATCTCAAATTGGGTGACACGCTTGACCGGGCTGTCGTCATTGTCTTTGGTGGCGCGGTGCAGCGGTAAATATTCATCCAGCGGCTTGTCGGCGACAATGACTCCGGCGGCGTGGGTGCTGGCATGACGCGGCACACCTTCCAAATGTCGCGCGGTATCAATAATCGAGCGTGCAAATTGGTCGCTTTCGTAAAGGTCAATAAATTCCTTGCTGGCTAAATCGGGTTTTTCTTCATCCTTACCCAAAAGCTGATAAATCTTAGGTGGTTTGGTGGTGGTTGGCACCAATCGTGCAATCCGGTCAACTTCGGTCAGGGGCAAATCGAAAGCACGGCCTACGTCACGAATGGCAGCCTTGGCTCCCAATGTTCCAAAGGTGATGATAGCAGCGACCTTTTCTTCGCCATAGCGCCGCACGCAATATTCAATCATTTCGGCACGGCGATCTTCGGGGAAGTCGAGATCGAAGTCGGGCATTTGACGCCGACCCGGATTCAAAAAACGCTCAAATAGTAGGTTGTTTTCCAGCGGGTCAAGTCCGGTGATGCCGAGCGTGTAGGCGACCACGCTGCCGGCACCAGAGCCGCGCACATTCCACCAAATATCCACTTCGCGGGCTTGGCGACACAAGTCCCACACGATCAAGAAGTAGGTATCAAAGCCCATCTCATGAATGACGCCAATTTCATATTCCAAGCGTTCGCGGACTTCGGGTGTATCGGCGGCAGAACCATAGCGCCAATAAACCCCTTCCTCGCAGAGGTAACGCAGATAATCGCCGGCGTTGGCAAAATTATCTGGTACGGGGAAAATCGGCAGGTGGTATTCTTTGGTGTCGAGTTTCACATCCTCGCACATCTCGGCAATCAGCAGGGTGTTGCTAAGGGCCGTTGGAGCAATATCGCCAAACAGTCGCCACATTTCAGCCTGTGAGCGCATGTAATACGAATTGCCACCCGACATGCGCAGGCGATCTTCTTCTTTTTTTACATTGCCCGTTTGGATACACAACAGGGTATCGTGGTATTCATAATCCTCAGGGCTGACATAATGCACGTCGTTGGTAGCGACCAGCGGCACATTGGCATATTTAGAATTCTCAACCAACCAGCGGTTCAATTTATCCAATTGGGGGATTTCATGAGCCTGTAATTCAAGGAAGAAATTATCCTTGCCAAAAACATCTTGATACCAGCCGATCAACTGACGGGCTTCTTCGTCACGCCCATCCTCGACCATGCGCGGAATTTCCGCCGCTAAACAGCCGCTGGTAGCGATCAGACCACTTGCATATTGGGCCATCAATGCGCGGTCAATGCGTGGGCGATAATAATAGCCCTCTAGTTGCGCCGCCGAGGTTAATTTCAGCAGATTTTTGTAGCCTTGCTGATTTTGGGCCAACAGCAGCATGTGATAGGGTTTCGAATCTAGCTTGGAGTCACGGTCAAAACGGCTGCGACGGGCCAGATATGATTCCACGCCAATCAGCGGTTTAATCCCTTTGGCCTTGCACGCCCGATAAAAATCAATCACCCCAAACATCGTACCGTGATCGGTAATCGCCAATGCGGGCATTCCCAATTGAACGGCATAATCTACGGCCCGGTCTATGACGGCAAACCCGTCCAACAGGCTGTATTCCGTGTGGAGGTGCAAATGAACAAAATTTTGATCTACGTGTGAATGGTCGTCGTGCATCAGCTTCTCTAGCAATACAGGTATAGAATTTTCGTTCTGATTTTGGATTTATCTACAGTATAGCACAGGCATGGTTGAAAATGGGTTTGATTAGAAGATCAGGCGCGGCAAAAACCACAGGCATAGCCCGCTGACAATCTGACCGATCCATGCCGCCGCCAAGCCATTGCGATAGCGCAGGTAGCCATAGAGAAAATTGAGCAAGGTAAACACTATCACCATTACCAACGCGACCCCGGAGGCGTTGCCCAGTTCCATGTGCGGGAAAAATAGAATGATTGACCATAGGGTCCCCAAAACACCGGAAACAATCGGGCCGCGTAATTCTTGCATGGCCCCCCGAAAAAACAGCGAATCGGCAGCCGGTATCACAAAACAGACGGCCATAAAAACCCATGTATCCATGATGTTGGCCGGGACGCCACGTTCATTAAACATTCGGTCAGATACAGTTTGCAGCGCCGACCCAAATAGGACAATAAACGGGATACCAATGGCAAGACCGAATAATAGCCCCGCCCGCATATTTTCAACCGAGGTGTCACTAAGGCGTTGGCTTGTCCCCAGAATATAGGTGACAAGGCCTGCGCCGCCCAATGCTGCCCACAAAGCCACATAGCGAATGCTGGCATCTATCGGACTGAGGCCAATCGAAAGGGCGATAATCACCATGTAGGCAAAAACTGGGTCTACTTCGCGTTGAAAGGGGTTGATGAACAGCGAGGGGTGTTCTTCGGCCTCGATTTCATCTTCCTCGGTTGCTTCCAACTCGTCCTCTTCAAATTCTTCCTCCTCGCTAACTTCCATTTCTTGCAGCAAAGGATCAGGCTGGGCGGGACGAAGGATGGCATGGGGAATACGTGATAGGAGACTTGGTTTCGCTTCGGGTAATTGTTCAACGATTTCCGGTTCGGTTTCACCGATTTCGTCAGCAGGGGGTTGTGTTATGGGCCACGCCATCTGGTCATCGTGGGGTGGCCCTTGACGTTCAGGCCGCTTCACGCGAGGTAGTTCCGAATGCGTTCCACGACAAATTGGGCACGTTCAGGAGTAATCCAATAGTGCGTAACGGCGCGGAAATCCTGCGTATAGACCGGGCGAATCAAGATGTTGTCTTTTTCAAGGGCAGCGGCGAGTTGGGGCGCGTTGAGTGGGGAAGTCTCATCCACCGAAAACAGCACAATATTGGTGCGAATTTGGGCGGGGTCAATTTGGATATGTGGAATAGTTGCCAGCCCTTCGGCCAAAATGCACGCGACGGCATGATCTTCGGCTAGGCGCTCGGTCATTTCTTCCAACGCGATGATGCCAGCGGCGGCTAAGATTCCCGCTTGGCGCAATCCTCCGCCCATTGCTTTACGAATACGACGGGCGCGGCGGATGAAGTCGGCGGAACCAACAATCATCGAACCGACGGGGGCGCACAAGCCTTTGGAAAGGCAAAATTGCACGCTGTCGGCGGCTTGCACGACTCGCCTCACATCCTCATTGACCGCCACCGCTGCGTTAAAAATGCGTGCGCCATCAATGTGCAGTTTGAGACCATTTTCGTGACAGAGTGCCCCAACCGCGTCAATATATTCGACCGGAAGCGGCTGCCCCCCGACTGCGGCCTGTGTATTTTCCAAGCAGACCAGTGTGGTGATGGGGTAATGCACATTATCGGCGCGGATGGCGGCTTTGATTTTGGCTAAGGGCAAGGTGCCATCGGGTTGGACTTCGATGGGCCATGAATGGACACCCCCATAGGCGGCGGGGTTGCCTGTTTCATTAATGAAGGCATGGCTTTTATCACCCAGAATGACTTCATCACCACGTCCACAGTGAGTCAGTATCGAGACGACATTGCCCATTGTGCCGCTGGTGACAAATAGACCGGCTTCTTTGCCTAGTTTTTCGGCGGCGAGTCTTTCCAGTTGGTTGATGGTTGGGTCTTCGCCATACACATCGTCACCCACCGGTGCGGCGGCCATGGCCTGTCGCATTTTTTCGGTGGGCCAACTGACGGTATCGCTCCGCAGGTCTATTTTATTCATGAGGAATTCCAAATGAGCCTAAATGAGAGTAAAAAGAATGCCGAACAAGCAGCAGGCAATACTAGAAAAGCCAATCAGCCCAATGATGAAACTTACCAATAGGGGCAGGGCTGAGAAATAGGCAACTATCTCCGCAAACCACTGTGGGACTTCAGCCTCATCCGCTAATTGAGATGGCGCACCCACTGGGCTACTTTCATCCTCAATACGTTGTGGTAAACCCATGCCCTACCCCCATTAGAAAACTAGTAACGTTTTACAATCGCCCGATATGTCAAAGGCTGGCGGGTCTGAATGTGTTGGAACTCCTCGCGGAATTTGCGTACTTCATCAAGGTCTATCCGTGCGACGGCATACCCTTCGGATGGCTCGGTCTTGGCGGGAGACGTTGGAGGAGTAGCGGGAGCTTCCGTAGCCGCTTCGCCCGCTGTTTTTTCGGCTTTTTCAAGGGCAGCCTTCTTTTCCATTGTCAGGGCCGCATGAACCTTGCCGCGTGGGCCAACGATCATGCTTTCGCCACCATAGTTGACCGTCACGTCTTCGCCGACACGATTGGAGGATGCCACAAACACGGCATTTTCCAGCGCACGGGCTTTGACATAAGTCTTGTATTCATCAATCTGGGTGGTTTCCCAATTTGCCATGACACACAGCAGTTCCGCGCCTTCCAATGCCAAGGAACGCGATGCTTCGGGGAACGCCAAATCCCATCCCAACAATAAACCGATATTACCAATTTCGGTCTCGATGACGGGATATTTGAATCCTTCGCGGAAGGCCATACGCTCTTCACCGCGCAAATGGACTTTGTTATAGTTGCCTAGCAATTCACCATCTGGCCCGACCAATACGGCTGAGTTGAAGATCACACTCTCAACACGTTCTTTGGTGCAAAGTCCGAAAGCAATATAGACCCCATATTCGGCGGCGCGTTGAGCCATCAAATTCACCGAGGGGCCGGGAATGCGTTGGGCGACTTCGGTAAACCGGACTCCCAATTCATTGCCGCTGGTGGCTAATTCGGGGAAAATGATAAGGTCAACTTTTTGCTGAGAGGCAATCTTGGATACAAAATCCGACATTTTCACAAGATTATCTTCAGGTTCGCCCATCTTGGGTTTGAACTGAACGGTAGCTATCGTAATTTCGCGCATGGGAACTCCTGCGTATAAGGTATCCTTTGAGGATTTCGAGTGCGAACGGCTGTTCAAAGAGGGTATTTTAGGCTATGCTGGGCTAACCGTCAAGCAATTTGGTCTCCCAAGATTCAGGGGTTCAATCCTAGTAGTCTATGATAGAATTTAATAAATTCGTTAAGGCGATGAACAAATAGTGATTGCTGTATGACGCAAAATTTCATTGTAGAAAATATCGAAGACGCGATTATTGTCCTCGACCCTAAAAACCATGTCCTAGACCTGAACCCAGCAATGGAGAATCTTCTGGGTGTCTCGCATGAGGTTGTTGGACAGCCATTTGCCCAAATTGCCTCGGATGCAGCTCACTTGTTTGAACCCTATTTGACTCAAGATAATGTACATGGTGAATTGGTGTTTCCGACACCTTCCGCTAAACCACGCCATTTTGAATTGCGGATGCTTTGGGTCGGAGAGAATGGTCAGCAGGTTGGACGGTTGTTTATTCTCCATGAGATTACCAAGCGTCGGGATGCCGAAGAACGCCTACGTCAAAGCGAGGCGATGCTGCGGGCATTGGTCGAAGTTGCTGCTGATGCCATTATCAGTATTGATTCAGACGGACGTATTTTAGCCTTTAATGCCACCGCCTCCCGGATTTTTGGCTATGCAGCCGAAGAAGTTATTGGGCAGAACGTTAAAATCTTGATCCCCGAACCCAATAAATCCCGCCATGATGAATATTTAAGTCGGCGGCAAAGCACAGGCGAAACCAAAGTCATTGGCGTGCTGCGTGAAGAATATGGCATGAAGCGGGATGGCTCAGTTTTTCCGATCTATCTGGCGATCAACGAAGTTAATGTAGATGGCAAACTTATCTATACGGGTATGGTGCGTGATATTACCGAGAATAAACGCATCGAAAAAGAACGTGACCGCCTTCTTGAACAATCCCAGACAGCACTTGCCGAGACACAGGCTTATGCTCAACGACTTGATGCGCTGAACGAAATGAGCCAACAGGTCAATATGGCATCTACCGAACAGGATATTTTCCGTATTGGTACCAAGTACATCACCCAAATTTTGATGCCTGACCAGATTACCATCACGCTTACGGCGGCTGACCCTGAATTTCTCGAAATTGTGGTTCACGAGGGTATGCCCCAGTTGTTTCAAGTCGGGCAGCAAATTCCGCTGAGTTCCATTAGTGTCCACCAGACAATTCGCCAGCACCGCTCAATCATTATTGATAATTTCGATGAACCCAAAGGGCAATATGTCGAAAAAGATCGCCAATACGGGATTCGGGCTGGTATTGTCGCGCCTATGGTGGTTAATCAAAATCTTGTAGGGTTGGTAGGTATCGGCAGCAAGAAACAGTCAGCTTATGATGAGCGTGACGAAGACCTGTTGTTACACGTTGCCTCGTTTTTGGGCATCGCCATCGAGAATAACCGACGCAATCGAGAATTGCAGCAGGCCATTCAAGCTGCTGACCAAGCCAATCGGGCCAAGAGTGAATTTTTGGCGACCATGAGCCATGAATTGCGAACGCCGCTGAATGGAATTTTGGGGTATGTTCAAATCCTCAGCAAAGACCGTGATCTCAACAGCAAACAGCAGCAGGGACTTTCGATTATCCAGCATAGTGGCGAACATCTGTTAACCCTGATTAACGACATTCTCGATATTTCCAAAATTGAAGCCAAACGCATGGAACTGAGCCTATCGCCGTTTAGCCTCATTGATATGTTGGACAGCATCAGCGGCATTATCCAAATACGAGCCGAGCAAAAGAATCTATCGTTTCGCTACGAAGCTTTGTCTGAACTTCCGCCGGCGGTTTATGGCGATGAAGTGCGGTTGCGCCAAGTGCTGTTGAATTTGCTAGGAAATGCCGTCAAATTTACCGATCATGGCGGGGTATTGCTAAAGGTTGGGTATCATGAGGAAAAACTCCGGTTTCAGGTCGAGGATACGGGTATCGGTATTTCACAAGAGGCCCTACGTGTCATTTTTCAGCCGTTTCGACAAGGCAACAAACAATCACGGGCGACACTGGTTGAAGGCACAGGATTAGGCCTTGCCATCAGTAACCAGTTGGTTAATCTGATGGGGGGACGTCTGCAAGTTAAAAGCCAAGTGGGCGAAGGCAGCATCTTTTGGTTCGAACTGGTTCTCCCCGGAGTACAAGATTGGGTCGGGACGCCCAAAATTGAGGAGCGCAGCGTCGTTGGGTATCGAGGGATTTCCCGGCGTATTCTGGTTGTGGATGACCGCTGGGAAAACCGTTCTGTGTTGACCAATATGCTCGTACCATTGGGGTTCGATGTGCAGGAGGCGATTGACGGCGAGGATTGCCTCAAGAAAGTGGCTGGGTTCCACCCTGACGCCATTTTGATGGACTTGAGGATGCCAGTTTTGGATGGGCTGGAAACGATTCGGCGGTTGCGGACGATGCCGTCAGGTAAGAATTTGGTGATTATTGCCGTATCTGCCAGCGCCTTTGAATATAATCGAGGGGAGAGTTTCTCAGCAGGTAGCGATGATTTTCTTGCCAAGCCGTTTCGATTTGGCAAATTATTGGACTTGTTGGCTTCACATCTGCATCTGGAATGGCTTTATGAGAATGACACACAGGTGATTGAGGCAGAACAAGGCGATAGCATCATGATCGCACCACCAGAAGAGGATTTGCTGCATCTATTAGACCTTGCCAAGCGTGGTAATATTCGTGGCCTAACGGAAGAGGCTGATCGTTTGACTGTGTTAGGCTATAAGGGATTTGCCGCTAATCTTCGGATGCTGACACGCAGTTTTAAATTGAAGGAGATTCGCGATTTTATCCAGCAGCACCGGGAGTAAAGTAATGGTCGAGCGTAAAGGGGTCATTCTGATTGTGGATGATATTCCTACTAATCTCGAAGTTCTGATGCAATTTCTTGAAGGGGCGGGCTATGAGGTCTTGGTCGCCACTGATGGAGAAAGTGCAATCGAGCAAGTGGAATATGCGCCCCCAGATGTGATTTTGCTAGATGTCATGATGCCGGGGATTGATGGTTTTGAGACATGCCGTCGGCTCAAAACGAACCCGGTCAGCCGCGAGATTCCAGTTATTTTTATGACGGCGCTCTCGGATACGGTAGATAAAGTACACGGGTTTGCGTTAGGGGCTGAGGATTACATTACTAAGCCACTGCATCAGGAAGAAGTTATGGCACGGGTGACCGCCCACCTAACGCTTCACCGCCAAAAACAAGAGATTCAAGTGCTCCGGCATCAAGAACGCCAGTATTACGAGCGCCTCGTGAAGATCAAAGATAATATTCTGAGTACCGCCTCGCATGACCTCAAAAATCCGCTCACCTCGATACTCATTACGATTGATATGATTCGTCACTATCTGCCCAAAGATCAAGAGATTGTTCTCAAAAAACTAGATACTCTTCAACAAGAAGCGGATCGTATGTATAACTTGATTGTGCAGTTGCTCGATTTGGCGCGGCTTGAATCGGACATCATACTGCGTAGAGAGGCACTCTCGTTGTTTAGTTGGCTAGAAGTAAACGTCAATTACGCCCATCCTCAAGTGAATGACAAGCAACTTGAAATTAAAACCCAATTACCCGATGGCGACATTACGGTCTATTGGGATACTGAACGCATGAATCAGGTGATTCAGAATCTGCTATCGAACGCGGTGAAGTATACGCCGATAGGGGGGATGGTAGAGGTATCAGCAGCTATACAAGGTCAGGATGTTCATGTTCAAATCAGTGATACGGGTATGGGCATTCCGGCGGGTGATATTCCCAAGCTATTTACCAAGTTCTACCGTGTTAATACGCGCCAACATATGGCAGTGTCAGGGAGTGGGCTTGGGCTTTCGATTGTTAAGGAAATCGTCCATAAACATGGCGGTCATGTATGGGTAGATAGCGAAGAAGGGATAGGCAGTACGTTTGGCTTCACTATTCCGATTGGCGAGGGAGTCTCTGCCGAATAAATTAGTGGTCAACAGCCATTCAAGTCCGGCAAACTACCATTGACAACCCCCCTCTGACTCCGCTAAAATCTCGCTTGTATTAACAAATGGCGGTTTGACAAACACCAAAATACCTAACGTTAGGCGAAGATGCCGGCGTAGCTCAGTTGGCAGAGCATTCGCCTTGTAAGCGAAGGGTCATGGGTTCAAGTCCCATCGCCGGCTTTGGAAGTTTTGTTAACAACTAAATATGGGTCGATGTCCCGAGCGGCAAAGGGGGCGGACTGTAAATCCGCTGGCAGACGCCTTCGCAGGTTCGAGTCCTGCTCGGCCCACAGGTGAGTTTTCACCGGACTGCCCACGTAGCTCAGTTGGCAGAGCGCATTCTTGGTAAGAATGAGGTCATGGGTTCAAATCCCATCGTGGGCTTTTTTAATCTATGGTTTCAGATATGGCCCAAATCGCTATATCTCCATACTTGTAGACATAAAAAAACAGTTTAGAGGAGAAGGTCATTCCAATGGCCCAGTTTGAACGCAACAAACCGCATGTAAACATCGGTACGATTGGTCACGTAGACCATGGCAAGACCACGCTGACCGCTGCCATTACCAAGACGCTGTCACTCAAGAAGATGGCGCAGTATATGCGTTATGATG